>NZ_JBFHKV010000463.1:0-6194 GCF_041595215.1 Stieleria sp.
GGTTGCATTGGCTGTTGGCCAAGACGGAAGGCTTTCATTTGACCACGCTGGACGAGGACGTGCGTCGAAAGACCAGCGACTACCTCTGCGAACTGGCGCGGTTGTGCCGCGACTTGGGCGGAGACGTGATGGTGTTGGGTTCCCCGCAGCAACGCAATTTTCCGGCCAGCCAAACCGAAGAGCAGGCGATGGAAGCGGCGGCGGCATGTTTGCGCGGCGTGGTGCCGACCCTGGACGAATGCGGGGTCCGGATCGCGATCGAGCCGCTCGGGCGTGGCGAAGGCAACTTCCTCAATACCGCCGCGGCCGGGCGCGATTTAATGAATCGAATCGACAGCGAGCAGGTGGGATTGCACCTGGACGTCAAAGCGATGAGCGACGAACCGACACCGGTTCCGCAGATCATCCGTGACAACGCCGACGTGATGATGCACTTTCACGCCAATGATCCCAATCTGCTCGGTCCGGGGATGGGTGACGTGGACTTTCGGCCGATTTTTGAAGCGATCAAAGAAGTCGGCTACGACGGCTGGACCAGCGTCGAAGTCTTTGATTACTCGCTCGGCGCCGAGACGATTGCCCGCCAGAGCATGGCCAACATGCTCGCCGCCCAAACGTGATGCGAACCCGCCTGGCTCCCTCACCGACCGGTGCTCAGCATCTGGGCAACGCGCGAACGCACTTGATCGCGTACTGGGCCGCGCGTCGTGCGGGAGGCGAATTGGTGTTTCGCATCGACAACCTTGATTCGCCCCGCGTCAAGACTTGGGCGATCGACCAGGCCATCGAGGACCTTCGTTGGCTGGGCATCGATTGGGACGGGCAACCCACGCTTCAAACCGAACACGAAGCTCTCTACCAGCAAACGCTGGCGACGTTGACCCACGGCGGCAACCTGGCATACCCGTGCGTCTGTTCACGCAAAGACATCGCCGAGGCGCTTTCGGCGCCCCATGAAAGTCGATTTCGCGGTGAAGGGCCGATCTATCCGGGAACCTGTGCCGGCTATCGCGACGGCGACGACGTCCCGCAACAGCCTCATTGTTGGCGACTTCGTGTCAGCGACCAGACGTTAGAATTCGACGATTCGGTGCTGGGGATTCAGCGTTGCAATCCGGCCCAGGAACTCGGCGATTTCCCGATCACGTCCAAAAACGATCAAGTCTCGTACCAGCTGGCCGTCGTGGTCGACGACCATGTCCAAGGCGTCGACGTTGTCATCCGCGGCAACGACCTGGTCGCCAGCACATTTCGGCAACTGGACCTGTATCGTCACCTCGGCTATCCGCCGCCGCGTTACGCCCACGTCCCGTTGGTCTTGGGCAGCGACGGGCGACGATTGGCCAAACGTCACGGCGATACGCGGTTGAGTCACTATCGCGAGTGTGGCGTCGCGCCCGAAGCGATCGTCGGTTGGGCGGCCCATTCGCTCGGATTGACCGACACCGCCGAGCCGCAAAAAGCGGCCGACCTGATCGACCAGTTCGACTGGTCGCGTTTGCCCACCCAGGACACCGTGATGGACACGGACCGATTGTTCGGATTGTGAGCATCGTCGCGCCCACGTGTTAGATGCCGTCTGCCAAATCGTTCTCGCTTAACCCATCGCGGACGGTTGTCTCGATGCGTCTGGCAAACACGATTGCGAGATCACGGTCGACGCATCCCCGTCAAAATCGCCCGACTATCGCGGCGACGGAGCGCCGTAGAGTCGATGCAAAACGACAGCGACCGTTCGTTTCCGTTGAGTTCACGCGTGACCGCCTTCTCGACCGCACGTGCGATCGCCAGCCCCTCGTTTCGCCTCCCTTTGATGGCGTTGGGCTTTCCCCGCACCCGTGGTTGGTTCGTCAGCTTTCTCTCACATCGAACGCGACGAAGCCACCTTCGTTTTCCAGGCCGACAGTGTCCGAGTAGGAAGCGACTTAAACAGGATGAAGGAGTAATACTGTGAGAACTCAATTGATGCGACACTTCGCAATCGCACTCGGATTCAGTCTCGGGGCCGCCGCCGCCCTGGACTGCACCGCAGGCAATCCCGGCGTTGCCGACAACGGCACCTATCAGGCCCCCGCCCGATGGAACAATTTTCAACGCCCGACCGCGCCGATCCAGCCCAATCGTTCCGGCAATAACGCATTGCCCTTCGGCGCTTCGGTTCAATCGGTCGCCACGCAAAACGCGATTGAAGAACTGCCGCATCCCGAAGGCGATCGCGTCTACCCACCGGTGCCGAGCATGCCGGCGGCACCCGGGTATGCACCGCAGCACAATCACCACCCCCATCCTGCCGTAGCGGTGCAAGCCCCGACCGCCACACAGGCCCCCTTGGGATCGTCCTGTGCCCCCGCGGGATCGTCATGCGCGCCCTGCGATTCCTACGGGCACACCAGTCCCTACGCCGCCGCCGCCGCGGCGCCCTGGCAGGGTGCATCCAATGGAAGCTGCGCGACGGCCCCCGCCCGAGGACCGCGCCCGATTTCACCTTGGTTTGGTGGTTCGAATCTGTTGTTCTGGAATATCGCCGGCAGCGACAACACTCCGCTGGTCACCGACGACAGCAGCATGGTGCTGTTGCGAAACAGAGACTTGGAGCCGACCGACGACACCAGTTTCGACGTGCACGCCGGTCGCTACTTCGGATGTGGTCAGTACGCCATCGATGTGGGCTACATGCTTTGGGACCCGGACTGCTTGTGCCGCCAGGTTCCCGACAGCGGTGCCGGATTGCGATTGATCAACCCCGCGCTTCAAACCGCATCGATCAACCGGGGCGCCGGTGCGACGACCGTCTATGACGATTACGACATGAACGCGGCGAGCATTCAAGTGATCCGTGACTTGAGAATCCAAAGTCTGGAAGTCAACCTCGTCGGCTTCGGTTTGATGGGTGCCCGGCGATTGGGATCCTGCAGCCCGGGTTCGATTTGGGGCGGTGGCTGTGGTTTCGGAGGCTGCAAAGACAAAGCGTGCGGCAGCGCCATCGGTCCGCTCGCACGGGCCGCCGGCGGGCGACTTCGAATCCAGAACTCACACGGTTTCCGTTGGTTCCAACTCGAAGACGAACTGGAAATCGGCGGCGACGTCGACGGCATGACCGGCTACGGAGCGAATGACTTGTATTACAAGTCGATCACCGAGAACAACTTGTTCGGATACCAATTCGGCTCGCGACTGAGTTACTGCATGGGCAGCCGAGCGATGTTCAACCTGGGCGGAAAAATCGGCGTCTACGGCAACGATGCAGAATTCTTTCACAGCATCACCACGACCACCGCAACCGGCTACACCAACTCGCAAGGTGCCGGTGCGGGCGATCTTTACACCCGGCAATCGGATATCTCGGTGGCCGGACTGGGCGAATTGGACCTCGGACTCGGCTACCGGATCAGCAATTGCTGGACCATCAACGGCGGCTATCGCGTCTTGGCGGCTTGCGGTGTGGCCACCGCTGTGGGCCAGATGCCGACCGAATACACCTCCGCCGCTTCGGCCGGGGCGGTACGTGCGGACGACTGCTTGATCCTGCACGGGGCCTACGTCGGATTCGACTACAACTGGTAAGCGTCGCGAGCACTTCGCCGACGTCCCCTTTCAAACGCGAGCGTGGTTGCCACGCTCGCGTTTTGTTTTTGGGGGTCAGCCGCGGGTCGAACTTCAGGACGAGGACCTCTCGTAAGATCCACGACGGGTCCGTCAACTCTTGAACTTCGGTCTCCGCGCTCTGAACTACGACTTCTGCCCGGCGTAACGCAGGCTGCGGCAGACCAGTCCCTTGACCGCTTCGATGTCTGCCGACAACGCGACTTCCATGTTGGCTTGCCATTCCGGACGCAGCCGCTGGTCAAACACCGACATGCCGCGGGTGAGCAGACCTTGCGTTTCGACCTTGCCCGCCATTTCCGTCCACTGGAACAACTCGGGTTCGACGACGGCTGCAATCGTCGCCGCATCGATCAACGGGATCAGCTCGCGTCCCAAGCGTTGGTGGGCGGTACGGAAAGCGAACGGCATCATTTGATGCAGCAACTCGCCGGCCCGAGTCTCGGTCGAAGGCAATTGTTCTAATAGTTCGACGCCAAACTGCACCTCGCCGGTGACATCCAACGGCAGCAGACTCTTGGTCGTCGGCGAGGCGAACACTTCACTGGCCGCAGCCGGATCAAAAAACAAGTTGAATTCGGCCACACAGCTCGCATTGCCGGCGACATTCACCGCTCCGCCGCTGATCACGATTTTGTCGAGCAAGTTGATGGCTGCCGGATCCCGTCGATACAGTCGAGCCACATTGGACAGCGGTCCCAGGCAAACCAGCGTGATTTCGTTGGGATACTTGCGGACCAGTTCCGCAATCACCTTTTCACTGCTCGGTAAATGCTGACGCTGAGTTTCACCGACCGACAGTTCGCCCAGGCCGCAGCGACCGTTTAAGAACAGATCGTCGATCGCCGACGCCGTCTCCGGCGGAATCGCCTTGCCGATTCGCGGATATCGTGGGGGATCGAGCATCGAGACGATGGCGCAGACGTTGGACGTTGCCTGTTCGGCCGTAACGGTCCCCGCGGTCGCGGTGACCGCCAAAACCTCCAAGCGAGGGTCAAACAATGAGGCCGTCAGGGCGACGGCGTCGTCAATTCCAGGGTCGGTGTCGATGATGATTTTTCGTGTCATGCGAAAAGTGTAAGTTCACGGGCGTTTCGAAACGAGCCCGATCCGCTAAAGTGCTGGGCGTTCCACGAAACCGACGCGATCCCCGCCCCGTTTGGCTCATCAAATCCCCCCAACTGCCGATGACAACTTTTGATGACGCGATCCAGCAAGCCACCGCCGGAGAAGACCTCTCCGCCGAGCAAACCGCCGTCCTGATCGACCAAATGCTCAGCGGTGAGGCACCCGAAGAGCAAATCGGGCAGTTGTTGCTGGCGCTGAGCAGCAAGGGCGAAGCGGTTTCCGAAATCGTCGGCGCCGCGACCGCGATGCGCCGCCACATGACGCGAATCCCACACCATCACGAGCTTTTGCTGGACACTTGCGGAACCGGTGGCAGCCGCAGCGGATCGTTCAACATCAGCACGGCGATTGCGATCGTCACCGCCGCCTGCGGCGTCCCGGTCGCCAAACACGGCAATCGCAAAGCCACCAGCGTGACGGGCTCGGCCGATGTGCTGGAGGAACTCGGCGTGGGAATCGAATCCGATGCCCAGCAAGTGGCCCGTCGACTCGATGAGATCGGCTTGTGTTTTTGTTTCGCCGTGAAATTACACCCGGCGATGCGACACGTCGTCGGCATCCGACGAAAACTAGGCGTCAAAACCTTGTTCAACCTGCTCGGTCCGCTCTGCAACCCGGCCGGGGCGACGCACCAATTGCTCGGGACCAGCAACGTCGACGCCCAATCGAAAATCGCCGACGCGATCGCACAACTGGGCACGGCGAGGTCTTTTGTCGTGCATGCCGCCGATGGCCAAGACGAAGTGTCCCTGGACCGTTACACCGACGCCGTCGAAGTCGCGGGCAATCAAGTCACCGAGCGGTACCGCTGGACTCCGGACGATTTCGGCTTGCCGGCGGCGACCGTCGACGCTCTGGCCGCCAGCGGCCCTGCCGAGAGCGCTGCGATCATTCGCCGCATCCTGGACGGCCAACCCGGTCCCACTCGCGACACCGTCGTCGCGGGCGTCGCAGCGGCCTTATTGCTGACCGGATCCGCTCCTTCGCTGGCCGCCGGCGTCCAACGAGCCGCCGAGGTGATTGACAGCGGGGCGGCAAAGGCCAAATTGGAGCAACTGGCGAGCGCTCTGTAATGGCCAGCGCTCTGTAATGGCCAGCGCGAGGCAAAAGCCGGCGCGTTGTCAAAGTCGCCACGTTTGATCCGGTTAACGTTCCCCAGGATTTGCGGTTCCTACCGCGTTTGAAACCAATTCACCCGATTTCTGCATCCCAACATGCCTGCAACCGATTACGCCGCACGATTCCGCGAAATCCGTGACAAAGTTGAATCCGAAGAACGGCTCAGCTTGGACGACGGGATCTTTCTCTACGATCCCGCCGTGCCACTGCAGGAAGTCGGCCAACTGGCCAACCTGGTCCGTGAACGCAAAAACGGCAACGTGGGTTATTTCAATATCAACACCCACCTGAACCCGACCAACGTCTGCGTCTATCGCTGCCGGTTCTGCGCGTTCCGCAGCGAC
>NZ_JBFHKV010000464.1:0-6190 GCF_041595215.1 Stieleria sp.
GCCTTCGGCCCAGCGGAGTCGCTCGGCGGCTTGTTCGGCGATCGCTAAGCCGTCCAAGATTGCTTGAGCCGTCTTTTCGCCGAAGCCCTTGATCTTGGCGACCGAGCCGGATTCGCACGCGGCGCGAAGGTCGGCGAGCGAATCGATGTCGAGTTCCTTCTGCAGCTTGGCCGCTTTCTTGGCGCCCAGGCCTGGCACTCGCGCCATTTGGATCAGGACCTCGGGGACTTCTTCCCGGAGCTTTTCCAGTTGCGGCAGCGAGCCGGTTTGCAGCAACGTTTCCGTTTTTTCGGCGAGCGTTTTTCCGATGCCGGCCAGGTCGCTTAACTTTCGATCCGGATCGGCGACGATGTCGGCCACCGATTCATCCAGGTCGCGGATGGCTTTGGCGCCTTGTGTGTAGGCTCGGATGCGAAACGGGTTTTCGCCTTTGAATTCGAGCAGTTCCGCGAGTTCATCGAAGACGTTCGCGATGGTGGAATTGTCCATCGTTGCGTGACGTTCCACTGAAGAGAGATGGGATGGATTGAACGGTAGCCGTTAGCGTACCGGAAGCCAACCGCCGCTGTCACGTTGCACGGGAGCCGGACGCTGCGGCGCCGCGGGAGTCGCTTTCATCGCCGGCGTTGTCCCTTCCCAGGCAGTCTCTTCCCAGGCAGCGACCTGCCGGACGTTTTGGTGACGCGTGGTTGCTTCACGCACCGGGACGCTGACTCGCGGTCGCGTCGTGCTGCGTGAGGAGGCCGATGATTCGGTGTTTCGAAACAGTGCCGAGGGGTCGGCTCCACGAGCCGACGGGGCCGGCAGCGGTGGGGCTTGGAAGGGTTGCGTGCTAGGCGGCTGGACCACGCGCCGTGTCGGAGCCGGTTCGCGATTGGGAACCGCGTCGGCGGATCGGTTCGTCAGATCCATCGGGCCCGTCATCGTTGGCGGCCCGGAGGGAACACCGATCGGTCGCAGGGTGCTCAGTTGAGACCCGCTGGAATCCGATTCCGGGGGCGAGAGCGGTTTGGCCATCGAGGGTGGCGTCCGCGTCGTGAACTGTTCGCTCTGGCGGAACCGGCCGCTCGGATCCGGAGTTCGCAGGTGACGCGTCACCGGCGGATCCAGTTGGATCGCGGGGCGATTCGGGTCGTCCGCACCGTCGTTTTCGGTTTGGCCGGGATCGGGAGCGGAGTCGCCGTAGGGATACGGATCGTCTCGGTAGGAATTGTCGTAGGCGTTGTCCAGGTAGCCGTTGTCCAGGTAGCCGTCGTCCGAAGCCGCCGAATTGGCAGAGCCGTTCAGCTCAGGGCGGCCCGATTCCAGTCGAGGCTGGGGAACCGGTTCATCGTCTCCCGTTCCGGACGAGCCGCCGGTCAGCGGTGCCGCGTTGGGGTAGCCGGAATCGGGCATGGTCGAGGGAATCGTCGTGATGCCCGGATCGCCGGGGACGAATTGTCCGCCGACTTGACCGATACCGCTAGGCGGCGGTGCAAAGCTGCCAGGGGTTCCGGCGAGGGGAAGCGAGGAGGTTGGGGAGGTGCTGCCGAGCATCGGGGTGGAGCAGACGCCGGGGTCGGTTGGCAGCGTCGTGGTTCCGGGTTGAAGCGGGAACGACGAGTTGTAGGGCACGCGTTGCAGTTGTTGGACGTACGAGCTGCACGGTTGCTGAACCGTGACCGTCGTTCCGGTGGTCGGGTCGACGATCGATGCAGGTCGGTAATAGGTGATCGGAGCCTGGTAGTACGACGTCACGTAGTTGGTGTTGCGTCCGAGCAGCGAGTTGAAGAACCGTGCCAGCCCCGAACCGAAGCGGCGTGGCGGCTGCGGTCCCACCGGCACGAGCGGTGCGTAGGTTGTGGGCGCGTAGGCTGCGGGCGCGGCGTTGTAGGTGACCGGCGCGACGCTGCTGGGATAGTTGGACGTGTAGACCGGCGGCGTGTAGACCGGCGCCGGGGCGATCGGGTTGAGCCCCGCGGTGCCCCGCAGCGTGCTGCTGATCGGGACGCGGTTGGCCGTCGTGTAGGGTTGCGTGTACGTCTGGCCGGAGACGATCGGCAAGCGGTACGCGTTGGTGGTTTGCGGCGCGACAACGGTCGTCGGAGCGTAGCTGGTGATCGGCAGTCGTTGGGCCGAGTACTGGGGCGACGTGTTGACAGGCATGCCCGTGTAGACCGACGGGTTGTCGAACGATTGGACGGTGGTCATCCCGGACACGGCGGTCAGGGGGGCACCGTAGGCCGGGCGTTGGGCCTGGACGACGCCGGAGCTGAACGGGCCGGACGTGATCGGGGCCGTGGTCACCGGGGTTCCGACGACCTGGGTTCCCGCGACCGGGTAGGCGTAGGGGTAGTTGGCGGTGTAGGTCGCCGAGCGGCCGAACAGCCAATCCAAGCAGCCGGCCTGACAGGCGTCGGCTCCGCAGAGCGACGCGAGCGAGACGACGAGGGTGGTGGTCAGGGTGCGAAGGGGCAGTCGGCCTGTCGACATGCGACGATTCCGTGAACGGCGTTTTGGGGGCGAGTCAATCGTTTGGGGGGATCCCGGTTGCGGAAAGTCCACAGCGTTCCCGGAGAAGTGGACGCTGCAGATTGCGTTTGGTCAATGATTTGATGACCCCAGTTGGCCAGTTGGAAAGCGTTTTGGGCGGGCGTTTGACGGTCGTAACGGGATTGGGGGATCTCGGGCGCGAGGTGCGACAGTTGCGACCGTGGGGGCTCTGTCGGAGCGACATTCTGAGCGGCTTTTCGGATTGGGGCCTTCTGCCAACGTGGCACGAGCGTTAATCTCTCCGACCCGCTGCGAATTTCGTGGCCCACCCCATTTTTTGCTCCCCAACGGCGTTTCTTCGCAGTTGCGATGGGAGAGAACGGAGGAGACGGGCATTTTTTGCAGGGCAGAAGCCGGCTTGGCACGCCGGTTGCTATCCGTGGCGGGCATTCAGCGGAACTGTCATTCCGTCGCCGATTTTGATTTGCGTCGCCTGCCAAACGGGACGCGAGAGCAGGCCAGCCGGACCACGGTTGGGTCTGGGCGACGGAACGGATCCGCCTGCACGAAACACCTCCGGCGCACACGGTCGCCGGTCCAATCCATTTCCCCCTTATTGATCACCTCGGCAGACGTGCCGGCTCGGTTGAGCCGCACTGCGTCCGGTCCGAGGTGCGTTGTAAACCACAGGAGAAACAACGTCGTGGCAAAGCAAATCGTTTTCGACGACGACGCCCGCGGGCCACTGTTGGCCGGCGTCAGTAAACTGGCGCGAGCCGTCAAGAGCACGCTCGGTCCACGCGGCCGTAACGCGGTGCTCGACAAAGGCTGGGGATCGCCCAAAGTGACCAAAGACGGTGTGACCGTCGCCGAAGATATCGAGTTGGATGACCCCTTTGAAAACCTGGGGGCACAGTTGGTCAAAGAGGCTGCCAGCAAGACCAACGATGTCGCCGGGGACGGGACCACGACTGCGACCGTGTTGGCCGAAGCGATCTTTCGCGAAGGGCTGAAGATGGTCGCCACCGGCGCCGATCCGATGGCGCTCTCGCGTGGGATCAGCAAGGGTGTGGAGGCTGCCGCGGCGCAAATCAAAAAGCTCGCCAAGCCCGTCAATGAAAAGAGCAAGAGTGAAATCAAGCAAATCGCCACCATCGCCGGGAACAACGACCCGACCATCGGTGACGTCCTTGCCAATGCCTTCACCAAAGTCGGCAAGAACGGTGTGATCACCGTCGAAGAAGGCCGCTCGAACGAAACCTACGTCGACATCGTCGAAGGCATGCAGTTCGATCGCGGGTTCCTGTCGCCGCACTTTGTCACCAACCAAGACGAAGTGTCGGTCGAGTTGGACGACTGCTACGTGCTGTTGTTTGAAGAGAAAATCAGCAACAACAAGAAACTGATTCCGCTGTTGGAAGCGATCAGCAAAGAAAAGAAACCCTTGCTGGTGATCGCCGAAGACGTCGAAGGCGAAGCGTTGGCGACGTTGGTCGTCAACAAGATGCGCGGCATCATCTCGGCCGCTGCCGTCAAGGCACCCGGTTACGGCGACCGTCGCAAGGCCATCCTGGGCGACATCGCAGCGTTGACCGGTGGCAAAGCGATCTTCAAGGATCTCGGAATCGACCTGGAAAGCGTCAAGCTGTCCGATCTGGGACGTGCCAAGAAGATCCGCATCACCAGCGATGCGACGACCATGGTTGGTGGCGCCGGCAAAAAGTCGGACATCGATGGACGCGTCGAGCAGATTCGACGCGAGATCGAGCAGACCGATAGCGACTACGATCGCGAGAAACTGCAAGAGCGTCTGGCCAAGCTGGCCGGCGGTGTGGCCCAGATCAACGTCGGTGCCGCAACCGAGACGGAAATGAAAGAGCGTAAGGCGCTGATCGACGACGCCCGTGCGGCAACCCAAGCCGCTTTGGAAGAAGGCATCGTTCCCGGTGGCGGAACGACCCTGCTGCGTTGCCGGGCTGCGGTTGAGAAGCTCGAAAAATCGATCGAGGGCGACGAAGCGCTGGGCGTTCGGATCATCCGAAACGTGCTCGACCAACCGCTGCGTGCGATCGCCAACAACGCCGGACTCGACGGTGCCGTCGTGGTCAATCGCGTCTTGCAACTCAAGGGCAAGACCGAAGGCTATGACGCCAACGCGGAAAAGTATTGCGACCTGTTGGAAGCCGGGATCGTCGATCCGGCCAAGGTGGTTCGGACGTCACTGGCCAACGCGGCCAGCGTTGCGGCGCTGTTGCTGACGACCGAGTCGTTGGTCACCGAAATCCCCGTCGAAGAAGAAGAAGGCGGTGGCGACCATCACCATGATCACGGCATGGGCGGCGGAATGCCGGGCATGGGTGGCATGGGCGGCGGAATGCCAGGCATGGGCGGTATGGGTGGCATGCCGGGCATGATGTAACCCGGTTGCAGGTCAAGCGGGCGGTGTTGTCGCGATCGGCACACTGCCCTGCCCTCCCCTGCTCTGACCCACTGGTGCGACGCTGCTTCAGGGGATCCGCACCGCGGAATCCGTCGACGGCGTCGCGATCGCAAGCGAAACAATTCAAACTCACACACCTTTCGAAATCACAACCTAATCATGGCAAAACCAAAACTGCGTCCGCTCGATGACCGAGTCGTTGTTCAACCCGTCGAAGCTGAAACGACCACCGCCGGCGGCATCGTTCTTCCCGATTCGGCGAAAGAGAAACCGCAACGCGGCACGATCGTCGCCGTCGGCCCCGGCAAGCTGCTCGAAAGCGGCAGTCGTGGCACGCTCAGCGTCGACGTCGGCGACACGGTGATCTACGGAAAGTACGGCGGAAGCGACATCGAGGTCGATGGACAAGAGATGAAGATCCTTCGCGAGAGCGACATCCTGGCAAAGGTCCTGTAGTGACACCGGCGACTGCCCGCCCTGCCCTGCCCCGCTTCGACGCGGCGGCAGGACGTTTGGCGGGCCGAGTCCAGGTGTTATTGGATGCGTTCATTCAGCACTCGTTTCAATTGATAGAGGAATCCTCTCGTGGCTAAACAACTCCTATTCGAAGACCACGCACGCGCACGCATGCTGGCCGGCATTGACAAACTGGCCGACGCCGTCGCGGTGACGATGGGCCCGACCGGCCGCAACGTCATCATCGACAAGTCGTTCGGCGGACCGACCGTGACCAAAGACGGTGTCACGGTTGCAAAAGAAATCGAACTCGAAGACCGTTTCGAGAACATGGGTGCGAAGCTGGTCATCGAAGTCGCTCAGAAGACGAGTGACTTGGCCGGTGACGGCACGACCACCGCGACCGTTCTCGCCCGTGCGATCTTCAAAGAAGGCCTTCGCAACATCGTCGCGGGAAGCAATCCCGCCGCGATCCGTCGCGGCATCGATAAAGCCGTCCAAGCGGCTTGCGATCAGCTGCACGAAATCGGCCGTCCGGTCCAGGACAAGGCTGAAGTCGCCAACGTCGGCGCCATCAGTGCCAACAACGACAATGAAATCGGCAGTCTGTTGGCCGACGCACTCGAACGCGTCGGAAAAGACGGTGTGATCACGGTCGAAGAAGGCAAGTCGCGAACGACCGAAGTCAACTACGTCGACGGGATGCAGTTCGACAAGGGATACATTTCCCCGTACTTCATCACCGATCCCGGCACGATGGAAGCGAACCTGGAAAACGCTTTGGTGCTGCTGTATGAAAAGAAGATCAGCAACATCCGCGAC
>NZ_JBFHKV010000465.1:0-6175 GCF_041595215.1 Stieleria sp.
CACGATTCCTTTTTAATCGCCGAAGACATCGCCCAGTACGGACCGTTGGTGCAAGCTCGCCTCGGTGACATCGACACCACACCGGCCGCGATCTCGGAAGTCGAAGAGTTGATCCTCGCCGAGATTCCCGACGGCGCGTCGGTACTCGATCTGGGCTGTGGAGATGGTCACCTGTTGGCCGCGCTTCACAAACGAGGGCATCAGAAACTCGTCGGCGTCGAAGTCGAACAGGAGAGCATCGTCAAAACCGGACGCCGAGGCATCGATGTCATCGACTATGACCTGAACCATGGTTTACCGGCCTTCATCGACAATCAATTCGACGTGGTCATCTTGAGCGCGACCTTGCAAGCGGTCGCCAACGTGGAAACACTGTTTCAGGAAATGATCCGTGTCGGTCGGCGGATCATCGTCAGCTTTCCTAACTTTGCCTACCGAAAACTCAGAGAAGACTATGTCGTCCGAGGGCGTTCGCCCAAAGCCCCCGGCGAATTCGCGTTCGAGTGGTACAACACGCCCAACCGACGATTTCCCAGCATCGCCGATGTTCACGATTTGTGCCGCCAAATGTCGCTTCGTTTGGAAAAAGAGATCTATGTCGATGCCTCCCTGGGCAAACGCATCGACGCCGATGACGATCCCAACCTGAACGCCGACACCGCGATCCTGGTGATTTCGGGATAACCGCGGCGTAGCGGTGAGGACCTTGCCCTTTGAGGCACGTAGCTCGCGGCAATTCCGCCTGCGTTGACATCAATCGGGGTGCTTTTTGGTAGCGGTAGGGCGCGAGCCCTCCGGTCTTGCAAGGTCAAACCGGACGGCTCGCGACGTTCCGCTAGCTCTCAACCCCGAAACGATGTGATCGGCGCGTCGAACGGATCGGTGTCGATGTCCAGATCCGACTGCACCAGTTCCGGCGGCACGTCACTCAAGAAGTACGGCTGTGAGCTTGATCCGCCGGATTGATAAAACCGATTGTGGTGCGGGACATAGGCACCGTGCGACCGCAGGGTGCCGGTCAGAAACAGTTCGTTCTGGGCACGCGTCATCGCGACGTACAACACCCGTCGCTCCTCTTCCTCTTTGTCGTCGTCGCCGATGCTGCGGACATGGGGATAGTTTCCCGGCTGGACTCCGATCAGATAACACACCGGTGCTTCGGTTCCCTTGGCACTGTGAACGGTGATCAGCGTCACCAAATCGTCGACGTCTTCGTTGCTGGCCTCGGATTCGGTGATCGGGTCCAGCGTGTACGTTTCCAAAAACTCACCGACCGATTGATGCTTGGCCGCCAATCGTTGCAGCAACTTCAGGTCCTTGCTGCGACGATCCCAGTCATCGTATTTCTTTTCCAGCAGCGGCGTCATCTTGTCCGTCGCGGCGCCGATGACGTCACTGGGCCGATCCCAGCACGTCAGACACTCGGTGATCGATTCGGCCAGACGCGGATTGGTTTTGTATTGATCGGCCAGGAACTCGCTGATGGCTTTGATGTTTGGCATCGCCAACAGTTTGCCGATCGTGGTCGCCGCCGTCTTTTCGCCGATCCGCGGCCACAATGTCAGATAACGCATCCACGCCAATTGGTCGGCGGGATTGTCGATCACACGCAGCAGGCTGAGCAGATCTTTGACGTGTGCCGATTGAAGCAGTTGCGTGCCGCCGATGAATCGATAGGGGATGTCGTTTTCGATCAAGGCCGCTTCGACGCTCCTGGCCGCCCACGCACTGCGGGTCAGGATCATGTGGTCACGCCACGGATCACCGTCTTCATGTCGCTGCATCAAATCCGATGCCACCCAGTCCGCCTCCTCAAAGTCGCCGTCCAATTCAACCAGGACCGGCTTGATGCCCGGACCTCGGGCGGCCCGAAGGTGCTTGTCATAGCCCAGTGACGACTGGTCGAGCAACCAGTTGGACAGATCCAAGATCTCCTGGGTGCTGCGATAATTTTGCTCCAGTTTCAGCACCTGCGCGCCGGCGACTCGCTCGGTGAAGGAGTGGACGTTGCGAAAGTCGGCACCGCGGAACGCATAAATACTTTGCGCGTCATCACCGACACAAAACAATTTTGCCGGGTCACGCATGCCATCCAAGATCAACCATTGCAGCGGATTGGTGTCCTGCATCTCGTCGACCAGAATATGGTCGTAACGCGATTGCATCTTCTCACGGACGATCCGGCTGCGGTGCAACTGCCGGGCGAACAGGTGCAGGATGTCGTCGTAGTCGAAATATCGACACTCGTGCTTTCGCTTGGTGTAGTCCTGCAAGACGCTGCTGATCCGTTTGATTGCGTCTTCGTCATGGTCGGTGAACTCGGCCAGGTACTCGGCGACCGGACGGTTGGTGTTCCGCGCGTAGGAATAGTAATTGGCCAGTTCGGCCGACTTGGGAAACGCGGCGTCCTTCCCCACCACGTTCGCGCGGGCGAGCTTCATCAGTTGCAACTGGTCGTCGCGGTCGATGATCGTCAACGAACCGCACTCGAACAGATCCGGCCAACGACGAAGGTATTGCAAACAAAAGTTGTGAAAGGTTCCCGTCGGCACGGTCTTGGCCGAGGAACCGATCTGCTGGGTCAGCCGATGCCGCATCTCGCGGGCGGCGCGGCGGGTGAAGGTCAACAACAGAATGCGTCGCGGGTCGACGCCGATCTTCGTCAGATGGACGACACGGGCGACGATGGTGCTGGTCTTTCCCGTCCCCGCACCGGCCAGGACCAGCACGTCATCCCCGGCGAACTCGGCGGCACGCTTTTGCTCGGCATTTAATTCCATCACGTCCATTCCATCCCGCATTCGATCGGCAAAACACCGGGCGCAACCCCAATTCCGCTCAATCGACATTGATGGGCGCCCCTCGCGCTGGCGCGAACCGGCTGATCTCAGAGTTGCCAGGTTTCAGGGGATAGACTTATCCCTTTATTTTAAAGCGTCTGGCGATTTCCCGCTCCTCGTCGGCGGCGTCGAAGTCGGGATTCGGCTCGGTCGGCACGGGGGCAGCGGTCGATTCTCGCCACGCCTTGAGCAGCCCGTGCAATCGGTCTCGATCTTGCGGATGTGACGCGGCCAGATTGGTCGTCTCGCCGGGATCTGCCTCCAAATCGTACAGCTCCAACCCGCCGTCTTCGAAGTATTCGTGCAGCTTCCATTTTCCGTTGCGAATGATGCTGCAAGGCCGCGAACGAAACAGCACATCGCGCTGCTCGTCGATTCGTTGGTAACTTTGCAGATACGCGGGGAAGTGCCAGAACAGCGAGCGCGACTGGAACGCCGGATCGGCTTCGCCGGCCAACAGGGGGCGCAGGCTGAGCCCATCGACGGGCTGATCCGGCAGCGCCGCGCCGGTCATCTCACAGAACGTCGGGAACAAATCGACGTTGATCACCGGCGTGTCGCAGGTCGTCCCCGGATTTGTCACCCCCGGCCAAACGACAAACATCGGTTCGCGGATGCCGCCCTCGTAGTACGTTCCCTTGTATCCTTTCAGTGGTTTCATCGATGTCGCCGGACCGTAGCCGCCGTTGTCGCTGGTGAACACGATGATGGTGTCGTCGGTTTGCCCCAGCGACTCGATCGTCTTGATAATCCGACCCACGCCGCGATCGACACTTTCGATCATTGCCGCCATCACGGGATGGTCATGCAGTTCGCCGGGTGTTTTCTGTTCGTACTTTTTCACCAGCTCCGGCTCACCCTGGATCGGCGTGTGCACGGCGAAATGCGTCAAGTACAAGAACCACGGCTTATCGGACTGGCGACGGATGAACTTGATCGCTTCTTCGGTCAATCGGTTCGTCAGGTACTCGTCCTCGGGTGCATCGGCCAGTTCGGGAATGTTGCCGTGCGGCGGATAATAACCGCGTGGCGGACTGCCGCTGTGCGTGCCCGCAAAATTAAAATCGAATCCATAGGGCAGGGGGTCGTTGCTGAGATGCCATTTGCCGATCGTGCCGGTACGGTAGCCGGCGTCTCGCACGCAGTGGGCCCAGGTGCGAATGTCGGTTCGCAGCGTGTCGGTGCCGGGAATGTGCATCAGCCGCCCATGTTTCCGATTTCCCCGCCGCGACGTCCCCACGTTGTAGATCTCGTGACGCGGCGAGTACTGACCGGACAACAGGCAGGCACGCGACGGAGCACAATTCGCGGCTCCGGCGTAGGCGTCCGTGAACACCATTCCGCGAGCCGCCAATGCATCCAGGTTCGGAGTCTCGTAGAAGTCGCTGCCCATGAAACCGGCATCCCGCCAACCGAAATCGTCCAAGAAAATGAACAGCACGTTCGGCTTGTCGGGATCTGCGGCGTCGGCGGATTCGATTGCTGCAGTCAACAAACCAACGAAGCAGCAAACCAGGGCGAGAAGTTTACAGGGCATGGCAGAGACAAAGGTTGGGACGAAAGAGGATCAGACACCACAAAGTGGGAGAGGCTTCCAGCCGGTCAGGGCACCGTCGATCCGACGAGTTCACCACATCATAACTTGTTTACCGAAACGTTTGAGACAGCGTCCCGATTCCCCCCTCCTGCCAGGTCGTGTCAGGTGGGTGACGCCGAAAACTGCACGACCTCTGACAGGGAGGGTGGAACGTCATACTGATACATTTCGCGTCCAGGCCGCCAACCCCAATGGGCAACGCTGTGAAGCGTTTTTAGCGGTAGGGCGCGAGCCCTCCGGTGTTTCGGGAATGATGAGGGACCGGAGGGCTTGCGCCCTGCCGCTAACACCTCGTCACACGCAGGGAGTAAATGCTTCACAGCGTTGCCCAACGGGGTTGAACAGAACGCGGATCGCCGGAATCACGCCGCCGCTTGCGCCGTCCGATCGCGCTGCGTCATTTGTTGACCCCCGCTGGGGTTCTTCTCCCTCTGTGCCACCACTTCCTGCGTTGACTGCACTTGAT
The DNA here is from genome assembly GCF_041595215.1 of Stieleria sp. Lineage (NCBI taxonomy): Bacteria > Pseudomonadati > Planctomycetota > Planctomycetia > Pirellulales > Pirellulaceae > Stieleria > Stieleria sp. Next base: position 4,904 of record NZ_JBFHKV010000465.1, read on the forward strand.
CGAAATAGATGGTAACACCGTGCGAGGTTTTTCGCTGTGTCCGTGCAGGGCAATGTGTTGCCCATCCCCTCAAACGATGGAAACCATTCGATGATTAAAAAGCACGTTCTCGGCGGATTGATCGCAGGTCTCGTAGGCGTCATTGTCTTGGGCGGCGTGTTCGCCGGTACCGTTTCCAAAGCCTCCGAATTGCAACGCGATTTCTTCGCAAAAATCGCTTCGAATGAGGTGGATGCTCTGACCCAGTCGATGCATCCAAGTCTGGCCTCTCAAATCGATCCCGCCGTGATGCATGAACTTGTTCGCGCGATCGATCAAAGACTAGGGAAAGTCGAGAGCATCTCGCAGACGGAATTTCGCATTGAGAAAAATGACGCCGGCACCCGCGTGATGTCTCAGGCCACGGTTCGGTTTGAGAAGGGAACCGCGACCTCCAAACTGGTCACACTCGACGGCAAACTGATTCAATTCGACGTCACCTCGCCGGCCTTGGCAAATTGGTTCGTCGTGCCGACGCGGACCGAACAGTACGAGGCATTGGGGAAAAAGTTTTTGGAGCAATGGCTGAGCGGCAATCACGATGTGGCATGGGCATTGTTCCATCCCAACCTGCAAGAAGCCATCAGCCAAGAGCGACTCGCAGCAATGGCAAACGTTGTGACTGAAAAATTCGGGCCGTTGAAATCGGTCACACCGACGGGAACGCGAATCGGCGACAACGGCAAAGCCCCGACGCTGATGATCGACTTCACCGTGGTCTGCGAACAAGCCGAACTCGCCGGAGAAATCGAAATCCAGTTCGGCGGCCTGAAAGGTCACTTGCTCGGATTTAAAATCTGAGATTTGCTGACTCTAACGTTCTAATGAATTTCCTCTCCCTCGGTAGTTGGAAAGCAATACTGAACCATTTCGCGCTCGGGGGTGCCATCGGAACACTCACGGACGCCGACCACGTCGCGATGGCTCTTGAGAGGCCCTTTTGGACGCAGGAACGCCTTGTTTTACGAGTCGACCTCAGTTGCTTCTTCCGGCTCGGTGGCTTCGGCGGTCATCTGGTACAGCCGGACGTGGCCATCGGCATGGGCGACGGCCAATCGGTCCTCCCCGACAAGATCCACTCCACGTGCAGCACTTTTCATTTTGAACGTGTGAAATGCCTCGTCACTGCCATCGTTGTAAAACCAAAGTTCGCCTTTGCCTGATTTGTCCGCACCTCCGCCGACCAGGAAGCCTTGGGGATGGAACCGTACCGCCCACGCGATGCCTTTGAAA
>NZ_JBFHKV010000466.1:0-6172 GCF_041595215.1 Stieleria sp.
GAGACATGTCGATCGATTTGCGAAGCCCGGTTTGGATCCGTGCCGGCGATCTACGCCGTGGCGGATGTGTGTCGGCCCGAACTGCTTGTCGAGATCGAAGGCGTCGCGTTTTCAGATGTTTCCCCCTCGTCCTAAATTGATTTCAACAGGCATGTGATGTCGAGTCGTCCCTTCGCCCCCCAGGACTTTGGCGTCCTTCGAGTACGGAACAACCGTTTTCGAAGACACCGAGAACCTTGGAGCCCGATGTGGATCCTGGCTTGTGCGGCGTCAGTTTCGGTCACCTTGTTGTGCGGTTTGGTCTGGTGGTTGACCGTTCCCGATGTGGCCGACGATCCATCCCGGATCGCGACGCAACGGCCCGCCGACGGTCCGGAACGTTCGGCTGCCGCGTTGCCGGGGCAGCCCACGCCGGATCCGGCCCCGCGCCGGCAGACGTCACCCAACGCGACTGGCCGGTTGTTGGCCGGTGTCGACCCGAGCTCCTCACAGCCTCGCCCGCTCGCCAACGCCGCGACGATGGTCACCGCCTCCGGGCTCGGCCGATCCGCTCCAGGCAACGTGCCCGATGTCCGCGACATCTACGAAAGCTCCCACCCGGTCCACGGCCACAATGCCGTCGACGACGATGTCTTTCGACAATTGATCGCGCTGAACATCAAACCCGCCAAACTCTGCTCGGACGAAGTCTTCCTGCGGCGACTCTATGTCGACGTGTTGGGAACCCTGCCCACGGTCCAAGAGGCCAAGTCGTTCTTGGACAACCACCAGGAGAACAAACGGCAAGCCCTGGTCGATGAATTGCTTCAGCGACCTGAATTCGCCGATTATTGGGCGATGAAATGGTGCGACGTCCTGCGCGTCAAGGCGGAGTTTCCGATCAATCTGTGGCCCGGAGCGGCGCAGGCCTACCACCGCTGGATCCATTCGGCGATCAAGACCAACCTGCCCTATGACCGATTCGCACGCGAGTTGTTGACTGCGTCGGGAAGTAACTTTCGAACGCCCCAAGTCAATTTCTATCGGGCGCTTCAGAGCAAGGAACCCGAGGCGATCTCGCACGTCGTCGCGTTGACGTTTCTCGGTGAGCGATCCGAGGGTTGGCCCGAAACCCGACGCGCCGGCGTGGCACAATTCTTCAGCAAGGTCGGCTACAAACCGACCGGCGAATGGAAAGAAGAGATCGTGTTCTTTGATCGACGCCGCAACGGAGCCGATCCCAATCAAGCCGTCGATGCCGTCTACCCCAGCGGTGTGTCGGTTCGCATTCCGCCGGATCAGGATCCTCGTCAGGTCTTTGCCGATTGGTTGACCGACCGCCGCAACCCCTGGTTCGCCCGCGCGGTCACCAATCGTATCTGGTACTGGTTGCTCGGCCGCGGCATCGTCGAGCCGCCCGACGACGTGCGGCAGGACAACCCGCCCGCCAACCTGCCACTGCTCAACACGCTCGCGCGGGAACTGGTTGCTTCGGACTACGACATCAAGCACGTCTATCGCTTGATCCTCAACTCCAGTGCCTACCAACTCTCGTGCATTGCCGAATCCGATGACGATCGCGCGGCCGAGCACTTCGCCTATTACCCGACCCAACGACTCGACGCCGAGGTCTTGATTGACGCGATTTGCCAAATCACCGGCACGACCGAAACCTACATGAGCATCATCCCGGAACCCTTTACGTTCCTGCCCGATGGTCACCGCGCGATCGTGCTGCCCGATGGCAGCATCACCAGCAGCTTCCTGGAAATGTTCGGCCGCCCTGCGCGTGACACCGGTCTGTTGTCCGAACGCAACAACCGCCTGACGGCGTCGCAGGCTCTGCATCTGCTCAATTCCAATCACATCCGCAATAAGATCGAGCGTGGACCTGGAATCCAATCGTTGGTCCAACAGGGCCGCGATTCCTGGGACACCGCCGAGAGAATTTATTTGGCCATCCTGTCTCGAAGACCGACCGAAAATGAACTCAATACGGCTGCGGCGCTCTGTGACGATCCGCGTGGGGCGCGCGAGTTGGCTTGGGTCCTGATCAATAGTGATGAGTTTTTATTCCGACATTGAAGCTTAGGCCACGACCGCAAGCTGGAAGCTTACGCCACGAGCGCAAGCTGGAAGCTTACGCCACTTTTTAACTGTGAGAATGACGATGAGACCGAGACGACGAAACGATTGCGGACGATTGAGCCGCCGACAGGTCGTGCACGGTGGCGCGATCAATGCTGCCGGTTTGATGATGGCGTCTCAATTGATCTCCGCACACCGATGCGCCGCAGACACGGCTGCCGCGGGGGCAACGCCCTCGTCGGCCGATGTGGATTCGGCCGCCCGGCTGGATTCGGCCAAGGCCAAGGCGGTGATCCAAATCTGGTTGGCCGGCGGGCCGCCGCACACCGATACGTTTGATCCGAAGCCGGAATCGGGCAGCGACTACACCGGCCCGCTCAGCGGCACCAGTGCGACCAACGTCACCGGGATCCACATCGGGGAACTGTTGACCGAACTCAGCAAGGTGGCGGACAAATACGCGTTGATTCGCAGCATGACCCACGGCGTCAATGGACACGAAACCGCATCCTACTTGACTCAAACCGGTCGCATGCCGGGGCGGCTGGTCTATCCCGCCGCGGGCGCCGTCGTCACGGCCTTCAAAGGTTTCCCCGAACTGAAACCGGGTGAGAAAGAAAATCTGATCCCGCCGTACATCGTCCTGACCAATCCACAAGGTCGGTTCTCCGAAGCCGGGTTCATGGGAATCAAATACAAACCGTTTGCCACAGGTGGCGACCCGAACGCGGCGCGGTTCGCCGTGGAAGGCATCATTTCGCCCCATCTGTCCAAAGAGCAACAACTGGATCGACGGCGATTGCTTGGCGAAATGAACTCGCTCGGCAGTGCGATCCCCGGCCGTCCCAGTTTGTCGATGGCGGCCCAAGCCCGCCAACACGCCTACGACTTGATCGTCGGTGATGCGGGAAAGGTCTTTGATTTGAACACCGAACCGGATGAAATGCGGACGCGTTACGGCCGCACCAAGTTTGGCCAATCGTGTTTGGCGGCGCGGCGATTGATCGAAAACGGTTGCAAATTTGTGACGATCAATCACGGCGGTTGGGACACACACAAAGACCATTTCCCGTCGATGCGTCGCAAGTTGCCTGAACTCGATCGCGGTCTGGGGACGCTGATCGCCGACCTGGACGACCGCGGCATGTTGGACAGCACCATCGTGTGGTGCATCGGTGAATTCGGACGCACGCCCAAGGTCGCTTCCGAATCGCCCTGGAATGGTGGTCGCCATCACTTCGGTTCGGTGTTCTCATCGTTGGTTGCCGGGGGTGGGTTTCAAGGCGGCCATGTCGTCGGGACGTCCGATGCACGCGGCGAAACCGTCCAGGACCGGCCGGTCTATCCCGGCGATCTGATCGGCACGATGTACGAATTACTGGGCATCGACCCCGAGGCCAGTTTGCCGCATCCGATGGGCGAATTTGTTCGAGCCACGCCCGGAGCGGACGAGGGCATGAAAAGCGGCGGACGACTCAAAGAAATCACCTAACAAACAAGTGCCGTAAGCTTCCGGCTTGCGAACGTGGCGTAAGCTTCCAGCTTGCGATTCAGGCTCAATAGCAAGCAGGATGCTTAACCCACCTCATGATCGAGAGGCAACGATGAATCAACACCCGCTTCCACGGTCAGCGTTTTGCGCGGTGCTGTTGTTGTGCGCGGTAGCGTCTGCCCCGGCACTGGCGCAAAACCGCGGCAGAGCTCCGCATCTGGCGTACGTCTTTCCGGCCGGATGCGAACGTGGGATGACCTGTGAAGTCGTTGTCGGCGGACAGTACTTGAAGGATGCCAGCGAAGTCTACGTGTCCGGCGAGGGCGTCAAAGTAGAGATTCTGCGTTGGTACCGGCCACTGACTGCGGGTGAGTACAACAACCTGAACATGAAGTTTCGCGAGACGCGCGAACGGCTGATGGGACAGGCCGTTTTACGGGGCAGCAACAACAATCCGACCGACGAGGAGATCGCCGAGGCCGCCGGGATCACCGAAGAACAACTCCGCGAGATGGAGATCTATCGCAGGCGTGACCGCGATCCCAAACGTCAACCCAATGACCAACTCGAAGAAGAGGTCACGTTGCGGATCACCGCGTCGTTGGAAGCCGCGGTAGGAAAGCGGGAGTTGCGATTCCTGAGCGACAATGCGATCTCCAACCCGATCTGGTTCCATGTGGATCGCTGGATGGAGACGCGTGAGTCGGAGCCGAACGATCTGGTCGCCACAGAGGTGACGGGGCGTTTTCCGCTGGTGATCAACGGCCAGATCATGCCGGGGGACGTCGATCGATTTCGGATGGAAGCCAAGCAAGGCATGAAGCTGGTGGTTCACGTCGCCGCCCGTGAGGTGATCCCCTACCTCGCCGATGCCGTCCCCGGATGGTTTCAAGCGGTCGTACGGATGACGGACGAAGCCGGTGACGAAGTGAGTTTCGCCGATTCGTTCTACTACCGCCAAGATCCGTTGCTCTATTTTGAAGTTCCCCGGGACGGCCGTTACACGCTTGAAATCCGCGACGCACTGTTTCGTGGCCGCGAGGACTTTGTGTATCGAATCACGGTAGGTGAAATACCGTTTGTCACCAGCGTCTTTCCGCTCGGGGCACGCGTGGAATCGGAATCAACGATCCAATTGCGAGGCTGGAACCTGACCCGAACGGAGCAGAAGATCCGAACCATGTCGCGCCAGCAGTATCGACCCCAACGCTGGTACTCCTCCATCCAAGGCGATCACGCCGTGCGTTTTCCGTTGCAAATTGACCATTGGCCGGAAGTGATGGAGGAAGCGACCAACAACGATCGAGAAACCGCACAAGAGATCTCCACTCGCATGACGGTCAATGGCCGAATTGATGAACCGGGTGACGTGGACATTTATCGGATCAACGCCACCGGTCGAATCATCGCCGAAATTCACGCGCGTCGTCTCGGTTCGCCACTCGATTCGATGTTGACGTTGACCGACGCCCAAGGAAACGAAGTCGCTTTCAATGACGACTACAAGGACCTGTCGCAAGCGATGCTGACCCATCACGCCGATTCGCACCTGGAGGCTTCGGTCGGCTCGCGATCGGACTACTACCTGACCGTCACCGATGCGCAAGGCAACGGCGGTCCCGATTTCGGGTATCGACTTCATCTCCGACCACCGCAAGCCGACTATGAGCTCCGCGTGGTGCCGTCCAGCATCATCGCCCGCGCCGGACAGGTCGTACCGATCAGCGTGTTCGCGCTGCGCAAGGACGGCTTCGACCAGGACATCGATCTATCCCTCGTTGATCCGCCGCCCGGATACCGTCTCGATGGCGGTATGATCCCTGGAACATCCGATCAAATTCGGATGACGCTGACCGTCCCCCAGAAGCCGACTGAGACAGCGATCACCCTGCAGATGGAAGGTTCCGCACCGAGGCGATTGCGGAGCCGATCCAAAATCGTGCGGCCGGCGATTCCCGCGGAGAACATGATGCAAGCGTTCATCTGGTACCACCTGGTTCCGGTGGAAAACTGGAACGTGATGGTCAGCGGACGCCCTGGGGCCGACATGCCGCTGAAGATCGCCATGCCCGAGGACGGGATTGAGCTGCCGCGTGACGGAGCGTTCTTGTTACGGGCCATGATCAATGCCCAACGGACGCCGGTCGATCAATTGTATGTCGAACTGTACGAAGCCCCCGAGGGAATCACCGCTTCGATCGTTCCGGATGCGGTCGGGGGCGCGGCGATCAAGCTAGAGGTGTCTGGTGAGAAGATTCAGCCGGGCGAGCGGGGGAACCTGTTGTTGAGTGTCTACAAGGAATTCACCCCCGAGCCGACCGAAGCCGACCCTGCACCCAAACCCAGACGTACCGACTATGGCTTCCTGCCCGCGATGCCCTTTGAAGTGACGTCGCAACGGGCAAGCCGTTGACGCGGCGGGGTTGCGGAGTTGCCGATCATCCCAACGCCCTCTGGACGACGTCCACCAAATCGTGCGGCTGGACCGGTTTGTGAAGAACCTCGGTCACGCCAAGCTCGGTTGCGGTTCTGACGACCTGCTTGTCGGCGTTCCCACTGATCACGATCACGGACAAATCAAGATGGTTCCTTCTCAGCTGTCGCAATAGATCC
>NZ_JBFHKV010000467.1:0-6171 GCF_041595215.1 Stieleria sp.
ACCGGACTGCAACCCGAAGAAACGCAGATGGTCGTCGAGCGGCTGCCCGAGTCGCTGCAAAGCCTGGCCGAAGTCCTGCGTCTGACGATCGCCGGACGTGGAACGGCCGAGTTCGACGGCTTTGTGCAATTGATGGACAAGCGAGTTTTGGACCCACGATTGACGGCCAAGCTGCTGCGTTTCCAAGCGGCCATGCTGATCGGACTGGTGATGAAGCGACCGTTGAAAGGCTATCAGTTCCGCGCGACTTCGAATTTCCCGTCGCTGCAACGCGATTTGCCCCTGGAAGTCAGCTTGATGGGACTGCTGGTCGAACACGCACTGCACTGCGACCTCTCGGAGATCCAGAGCGATGATTCAGCGCTGCGATTCGTCCGTCGCGCCATCCGAGGCCAGAACTTGGACCGTGCCGGGTTGTCTGCCAAACACATGAAGATCATGAACCTGCTGAGCGAACCTCGCTCGGTCGAGGAACTGCAACAACGACTCGGCTGGGATCACGACGAAGTCCGACGCGTGTTGTCAGGATTCGTCGCGGCCGACATCCTCGAAGTCCGACGCGACGAAAGCGAAGGCAAATTCGTGGCCTACGAGACCAATGCGATTGCGGCCGCACAACTCCGCAGCGGACTCAAGCAAGCTTCCGGCAAATACGTCGGCAAGATCGTTCGCGATACGTTGACGTTGCAGTTGCTGGTCAAACGAACCAAGCCGGACGCGGTGTTCTTCGCCGTCGACACCCCGCAAAGCTGCGACGCCATTCGCGAAGCCTTCACGTCGGCACAAGAAGCCTTCGGAAACTCGCGAAAGATCGTGCTGGCTCCCGCGAAGGTCGTCGATGACCCCAACGTTCCGTGGCACAAACTGCTCGGATTCACACCCGATCGATTGCTGCATTCCCCCTACACCTGCGACACCTTGACCGAAACGATGGACGAACTGGATTCCATCCCGGTCGCTGAACCGCCGCGTGATGGATCGCAGCAAGAGACGCATGGTGCCGCGACCGACCCGGCGTTGGCCTCCAACGGTTTGGACACCCCTGTTGCGGAGACCCTGTCATGATTCGATCCACCGAAGCAACCCTGACCGGTTTTAAAATCCGGGTCGTTCGCCAGAGCGCCTCGCCGATCGACCACGCCCTCGAAGAGGGACGAAGTGTCTTTGTCGGCAGCGGCAATTCGTGCGGCATCAAGGTCAGCGGCGAAGGCGTCGCCGAGATCCATTGCCTTGTCGACGTCGATGACGACGTCGTCTCCATCCAAGACTGGGCGTCCAAGGCGGGAACCAAAGTCAATGGAACGACGATCGACGACAAGACAGCGATCCAAGTCGGTGATTCCATCCTCGTCGGTTCCATCAAGCTGGAACTGGTTGGTGGACCGAGCGGACCAAGTCAAGCCGCCAAACAAAACGCCCTCGAACTGGCCGCCAAAGCCGCCGAGGAAGCACGGGAAGAATCAGTGGGAATGGAAGACTTGGGTTACGAAGACGTGCAAGACGATGCAACAACCGTCGCCGAACCGACGCCCGCCGCGCGGCCGCCGATCGGACGGCTCAGCGACGTGCTGGCCGAGACCGCCACCGAACCGATCTCCGCCCACGACACCCATGTCGCCGAAGCACCCGCGACCGACACGTCGGACTTGGACGCACCAATCGTTCAACCAACCGAGGCGTCTGCGGAACACAAACTCGACGAACCGGAATCCGACGAGATTGCGATCGTGGACGACTTCACTTCGAATCATCTCACCGCCGAAGATCTCGATTGGGATCCCTCCACCTTCGACGACGATCAGGTAGATGCCGAGATCGTTCAGTTGCTCAAGTCAGAAATCGAAGACCTCCGCATTCAGCTGGCCGAACGCGACGAGCAATTGGCCGCGATGGAAGGACTGGGCGCAGAGGATGGCGAACACGCCACGTCAATTCAGGCCGGATCCATCGACCAAGATTTCGGTGGCGACGAACTGGTCGGACGTGTCGACGACTTGCTCGCCGAACTGGCCGAGCACGACGAACGGGTCTCGATGCTGCAAGAATTATTGCAGACCGCTGAAATCCAAAACCAGGCGGAACGGGAAGAACGCAGCTGCCTGGAAAACTGGGTCGGCGAAATCGAACAACGGATCGGCGAGCGCGAATCGGAATGGAAAGCCGAACAGGACGCCCTCCGTGATCGACTCAACGCGGCGAGCCAGGAACGCGATCAGTTTCAGCAACAGCTGCACACCGCCGCCAAACGCTACGGACAAGCGTCGGTCGGTGACGTGGCCCCGGATGAAACGCTGCAGAAGCTGCAAAAGCAAAACGCGGAGCTGCAAGCCGCACTGGAGGAATCGCAAAAGCAATGCGTCAGCCTGAATCGTCAGATTGAGCGAATGCAAAACGAAGAACCGGAATCGCTGCAGGAACTGCGTGCCGAATTGGCCCAGGAGAAAGCATCGGTCTCACGGATGCGATTCCAGCTCTCCAAGCAGCTGCAGGAAATCGACGGCGACGCCGCCGCCAAAGAGCAGCCGGACCGCGAGTTCAGTTACAAGCTGCAAGCCCTGCGACAGCATTTGCGGGAGATTCACGAGGAAGAGAAGGTCGAGCGCGAACAGAAAGGAGAGTCTTTGCTCGGCCGGATCTCCAATCTCTGGAAACGCGTCGGTGACGAGTACTAAGACGCTCAGAAAAACTTCGTCGTAATCATTTTAACCCTGAATCGATATGACCGACCGAAACGACATGATTGCTCCGTTGCCCCTGGGCGGCGGAAGTGACTCGCCAGGAACGGGCGTCCCCCCGGTGATCGCACCGTTGGACGGCTCGCAAGCCGAAGCGATCGGTTCCATCGTCTTTGACGTGGAACATTTCGCGCGAGGTTGGATCGGTCGCATTCGCAGACTCATTCATCGGTCGTCCCAGTTGATCGAGCGAGAATCGCTACTGGCCGGTGCGATCTCGCGTTTGGATCAACAGAAGACCGAATGGAGCAAACGGACGGCGGCCAAGGAAGAAGGCCTGCGAGATCAGTCCAAACGGCTGACCGAAGCCTGGTTGGAAGTCGAGTCCGAACGCAGGAAGGCGATTCAAGGTGCACGCGCCGCGGCGACCGTAGCGAACAAGTCGGCCATCGGTCCCGTCGTTCCCTCGGTGCCTGCTGGCGTTTCGACCGGCACGATGCCGACGGCCGCTGGGCTTCCCCAGCCGACCGGCGCCGGCCCTCTCCCGATCGCTCCGGCGGCGGAACCGCCGCGCGATCCGAACCTGCCGTCACCAGCCGCGATTCAACGGCAAATGCCGGCGGCACCCCCGTCGGTCAACGTTAACGTTCCCGTCTGTGGTCCAAACACAGCGCCGCCCGCTGATGGTCGCGGAGGATCTCCCGTGATGCCGGTCGGCAACGCGCCCATCCTGCCCGGCCAGCCCGCCTCCGGCTACCAGGGAGCGTCCACTCAAGATCGCGACCAGCAAGCCGCACTGGAGCATGCCGAAGCCGCCCGGCAACAGAAGATAGAAGAATTCAAACGCATGCAACGTGCGATCCGTTCAAACCGAAGCCAGTCGAACTAACCGTTGGAGACCATCGTGCCCTTTGCCACCTTTTTCAGCCGGCCGCTGAGTGCGTTTCGCGCGTCGTTTTCGAGCGCGAAGCCTGATGCTGCAGCCGCCGCGCCGCCGACCTTGGATTTCCCTGGCGCACCGCCCGACATCCGCCAGCTGGTGCGTGAGCGACAGTATGCCCACATCGTCCGCCCGGCCGACGGGATTGCGTTTGACCCCGACTCGCTGCGGTACGCCTGGAAAGCGATCGATCACGACATGGCTTACGTGCCCGGTGGCGACGTGACACTGTGCGGTGAATACGCCACGACGTCCGAGGAAGGATTCGTGCTCGTTCCTCAGGTCGTCGGAAACAGCCAAACCGATTCGATCTACCTGGATCGGTGGTGCGTGACCAATGCCGACTTTCAACGCTTCGTCCAAGCCGGCGGGTACGAGAATGTCTCGCTGTGGCCCGAACAGATCCTGGCATCGGTGCTCAAATTCGTCGACAAAACCGGACAACCCGGCCCCGCGTTTTGGGAAAACGGCCGGCCCGCCAAAGCGATAGCGGCCCATCCGGTCGTCGGCGTGTCCTGGTACGAAGCCAACGCCTACGCCCAATGGGTCGGAAAACGGTTGCCGACCAGCGCCGAATGGCAGCGGGCCGGGACCTGGGGATCGACCGGCAGCGATTCACTGAAGGAATCGAAGTATCCCTGGGGCAATTCCTTCGATCCGCAATTTGCCAACACCTGGGCGTCGGGCCGGCACCAAACCGTTTCGGTTCATGAGTGCCAGGGCGGCAACACACCCAACGGCATTCGGCAATTGATCGGAAACGTCTGGGAGTGGATGAACACCCAGTACTTGTTGGCCGCGACCGAAGAGATCACCGTCCACATGACCGACCCGATGGCGGAGGTCCGCGGCGGTGCCTTTGACAGTTACTTCCATTCACACACGACGTGTCAAAGTCGCAGCGCCCAGACGCTGCTTGCCCGCAAGAACAACGTCGGCTTTCGATGCTGCTTCTCCGCCGAAGGGCTCGACCCGCACGGTGACGAGGAACTCCAATCGGCCGACGCCTGACTCGGTAGTGATCCCTGACTCGGTAAATGATTCCTGACCCCGAAACGCGCCTCGATGATGAAAGAAAACAATGAGTAAGGAAGAAGGCTACAACACGGCGTTGTGTTACCAAGACGCGCCTCCGTGCGTCTGTTGCGACGCCCAAATGACCAGCATGGATGACTATTGCGAAGAGTGCCAGACGCCGGCTGAAATCACGCGTTCGGTTTCCCAACGACATGCCAAGCCGCATTTCATTTCGGTGGTCGGACCCAGTAACGCCGGCAAGACGGTCTATCTGGGGCTGCTGTTGGACATGCTTTGTGGCGGCGCCAAGAATCTCAAAGGTGTTCCCAACGGCGCATTTTCGATCAAGCTTCAAGAGCAAGTCGTCTCGGCGCTGGAGGAACGGCGTTTTCCGGAAAAGACGCCCAACGAATCCGACCTTTGGAAATGGTTGCACTGTGTCGTCACCGATTCTTCGCAACGCAAAGAGAAACAGGTGGACTTTGTCGCACCGGATTTTGCCGGCGAAGCCATCGCGACCGAACTGGAGCAACCGGGGACCTACGCCGCCGTCAGCCACATCGTTCAGCGAACGTCGGCGTTCTTGTTGCTGTGCGATTCGGCCGAAGTTCGCGACAACGGTGCCCGCGAAGACCTGTTTGCGATGAAACTCGGCTCGTACATCTCGCAGCAACAATCGCTTTCCGAGTTAGGAAAATCGCGTGACCTGACGCCGGCGGTTGCGATCGTGTTTACCAAATCGGACACCTGCCCCGAAGCGGCGGCGGACCCTCACCGATTCATGACCAACAACATGCCCCGTTTCATGGATTACTGTCAACATAACTTTCCACGGCACGCGGTCTTCAGTGCCAGCGTCGTCGGTTCGTCGGCGTTGCTGAGCAACGATGTCGGTGGTGTGGCACGGGTGCCGTTTCACATCCAACCCCGCGGCGTGATTGAACCCTTGCACTGGGCCATCCAGAACAGCTAATCCACATGCAAGTCGAACAGATCAGCTACGGCTCGCTCAAGCGTCGTCGGATGAAGGGCTACCAGATCATCGGGAAGTCTCCCGGTGTGGATGCGACCGTGTCGAGCGAGTTTTGCAAATGGGCGCCCTCACACAACTCACTCGAGGTCGCGTCCGATGCCGCCGCTCAGGACGCCTGGGGGCTGAGCTTTTTTCCCCTTTCGGATTACTTCTATGCCGTCGCGCGCAGTGTGCACGGCGGTCCGGAATACAGTGGACGAGGCGGGCTGGCAGTGGTGACCATCGCGTTGGTGATGAGCCGCAAGCAACTTGTCGCCTATGAATTCCATGCCGTTGATACCGCCCGCACGGCACTCGCGTTGGGCAACCTGATCCTGCAAATGGACCGAGATGAAACGCTGCCCGCGGTCACGCTGACCGGGCGTCCCTTGTCGCTGCAACCGCCGACGAGCGACTTTACCGATTCCACACCTGCCCTCTTGCCGGGACACGCGGTCAACTGGATCGCCCGCGAGACCGTCAGCCTGCTTCGTGACAACCGCAAGGTCATGATCGTCGGCAAATGC
>NZ_JBFHKV010000468.1:0-6157 GCF_041595215.1 Stieleria sp.
TCGTAATCGTTGACGCCGACGTACAAGGCTCCGAAGGCCCAGACCATTCCGTTGACCGCTCGGATGTCGGCCGGAACTGGTTCGACGTCTGCCGCTTGCAGGGTTTCGCCAGCCGGCGGCGGCGTGATGCGGTACAGACCGCCGAATTGATCGCTGACCAGAATTCGGCCTTTGTCGTCGGTGCAGAGATTCACCCACGAGCCCTGCTCTTCACCGGGAACCGAATACAGCAACTCCACTTCAAACCCTTCGGCGGCCTTGATCCGATCGATCGGAGTTGCGGTGTTGCCGCCGATGGCCGGACCGACGCTGGTGGGCCGTGTTCGCTTTGCCGGCGTTTTGCGTGCCTTGGCCTTTGCCTTGGCCGCACCGTTCTGGGCAGCGGCATCGGGGACGAACATGGCAACGCAGAGTATCGACAGGCAGATCGCAGCGATACGCCGGCCGGTCGTCAGCCGGCCTGTCGATTGAAGCCCGCACGCGTTCGCAAGGGGCCACGCAGCGCTCCTCGCTGACGCGTCGGGCTGGCATGATGGCGTTGATTCCGGGATGTCGATCAAATCGACAGGCCGCTGCGCGGCGGGGGAGAGGATCAATCGGAGGGAAGCTAGGTTCATTTCAGTTCTGGTTTCGCGGAGATAATGGCGTGCGAGTGGGGTGGGGGGCGACGCTCTCTACCGAGTGGGAGCATTGCGTCAGAGCGTTTTCCGCTCGGGGTCCCTTATGTTACACCGTCCGCCCGTGGATGACAGACTGGAAGCCTGTCGCAGTTTTCCGCCCGGCCGTCGCAGCCCGCCGAATTGGTCGATGTTTCGAATTCGACGCGATGGTAGGAGCCGCCACGCATGAGCGAGAGTGTCCACCGAAGCGAGCGTGTCCGTGCGGCCGCTGACCGACGCATCTGGGCTTCAATCCAATACCGCTAAGTTAAGACCCGCGAAGAGGCCCGGACGCTGGCGCGAACCGGCTGATGTCAAACGAAGATCAGCCGTTTGGCGCGAGCCTACGGGCCCAGACGCGAGGAAACGACGCTTAACTTAGCGGTCTTGGGCTTGGGGCGCCGGGCCGCTAACGGACGCGGCGCATGTAGGTGACGAGGAACTTGTCGATTTCGGCGACCGAGGCGTCAAAGGTTTCTTCGAACATTTCGATCCGCTCTCGGGCGGTCAATTCGGCCATCGGTTTTCCGCTGCTCAATTTCCTCAGGTACTCCACGTACTCTTCCCGCCGCGTCTTGAGCAAGAAGTAGGTCAACGCCCAGCTTTCGGCGTAGGCATCGGTGGCGGTCTCCGAATTGCGAAAACGATCGTCGTCGGACAGCAAGGTGACCAGCGAGTTGGGCGGTCGCACCGGCAAGTAGTCTCGCCATCGTTTCAGATTCACTTGGTTGACACGGCCGATCCCGCGCCAACGCGAGGCACTTTTAAAATCGGGCGATTCAAAAAACATCGCCAACCCTTCGCTGATCCACATCGGGTTGTCGGCGAATCGTCGCTGCAGTCCACAGTTGTAGGCCAACTGGTGCGTGGCTTCGTGAATGATCGTTGCGACGTTGCGTTCCAGGTTAGGCATGTTAAACGTCGTCATCCGGTTGCTGGACAGATGGTAGTACCCGATGACCAATTGGGCCGTGTCCCCGACTTCCGCACCGGCATGTTTCAAAAAGTCATTGCGGTCGGCCAGCACCAGGGCGACAAGTGGGAACTTCGGCTCGGGAAGTCGCCAACGCTGATTTTTCCAGAACGTGTAGAAACCTTTGTAGAGTTGCTCGAACAGCAATCCGACCTGTTTGACGTAGGCATCGGAGGTGTTGTGGGCGATCACATAGTGGGCGGTTTGGTAGATGGAAAAGCCGCTCGGCAATTCCTGTCGCATCCGCTCGGCCATCTGGTCGGCGGTGAGCGGTTGCAGCGGTTCGTCGTCGGAATCGCGTTGAATGATTTGATCGGGCTGGATCATCCAGATCCGGCCGTCGTCACTTTGCAGCATCAAACCCCCGTCCTGGGCCTCGACCAGGATCTCGCCGACGACGGTGCGTGTCGGCATCGGCGCACCATTGACCAGATCCGTTTTATCCGATCGAAAGGTGACGGTTTCCACGCCGAGGGCCGGCGTCGCCGCAAGGGTCAGGAGGGTAAAGCAGAGAAGAAAGATTCGAATCGCAATCGCGTCGGCGTTGATCAACTTCAATCGAGCATCCTTGGAATGGGGATCCATCGGGGGGCACGTGGGAAGGGGCCATCTCAGTCTGTTCCAGTGTACGTTATCACGCAGAACGCTTCCAACGTCTCGAGCAAACGATCGCCAGAACGATGATCGAACAGACATACCAGAACGCCAATGCGGCTTCCTGATTGCGTGCACCGCTGTGCAGTAACGCGAATAATCGCGTGCCCACGGTGACGACACCTGGTGGCAGGACGGGGAGCGTCGCCGGGACATCTCCGCTGGCCATCACCGCCGCGGCGACCGCCGCAATCGCCAACGGTTTGGCCAAAAGGGGGCGTTCGATCCACCAAACGCGGCCGATCCAGGCCAGATCGAGTTTCGCACTGTCGAGAATCGATCGATCGATCCCCGCATATCCCGCTCGCAGGATCCAGTACGCGACCGGCACGGCGCGGACCGATAGGGCGACCACGGTCGGCAGCAACGTTTGGTGGTAGAGGGTTTGCAGACTCGGTAGGGACAGCGTGAAAAAACGCACCACCGTCAGGCCGACGACCGGACCGGGAATCAGAAACAGCAGCAGTGAAACCAGGTCGACGGCTCGGCGAAGTCGGGGGCGTTGCCGCGTGATCGACGCGAGCACCCAAGCCAGCGGGACGCACACCGCAGCGGTCAGCGCGGCCAGGACCGCGGTCCAAAGGTATTCCCGGGAAAACTCTTGGGGCGCCGAGGCCAGCAATCCGATCGCCTGCCGCAGGGACCAGCCGACCGAGAACGTCGGCTCGGGATCCGCTGACACGGTGATCTGATGACCGATCTTGACCAGCAAACCGCCCAACGGAAACGCGAACATCATCGTCGCCAGCATCACCGCGGCCGATGCGGCCAGGTGGGCGATCATTCCCAGCGGTTCGGCCGCGTCGCCGGCAGAGCGGTTTTGTTCCAGCAGTTGCACGTCGAATCGGCGTCGGCGGGAAACCGCGACGGTGGCGATGATCCCGATCGCGAGCACACAGGGCAGCACCAGGACGATCATGATGGACGTGATCGACGGTTGCACGGCATGAAACAGATAGAACTCGTCGGCGAGGGTCCGCACGCCATACAAGTCGACGACCGTCATTTCGGTGGCGGCCAGAATCGCCGTCGCCAGCAATCCCGTCACGACCCAGGGGGCGGCGATCGGCAATCGGATCCGCCACCAGGTCCAGATCGGTCCGCCATCGAGTCGACTTTGATCGATCACTTGCGTTGGGATCCGCGAGGTGCCGAACCAGGTCGCCAGCGACACCAGGGCGGCCCCCAACAGTCCGTGGATCCAAACGCAGGCGACCAGTCCGCCGTATCGGCCGGCCAGCCCGGTGTAGGTGCGCGAGGCGGTTTGGGAAAACGTCAGCCAGCCGAATTTACCCGCCGTCGCCTCCCACGCGGCCGCATGCAGAATCATCGGGGTGGCGATGCAGGCGACCAGGCTGGTCAGACAATAACCGACGACCGCCCGGCCGACGCGACGATGGCGTGGGACCAACGAAATCAAGAACGCCAGCGTGATCCCGATCCCCGCGGCGACCAGAACGCTGAACGCCATCAGCTGCAACGTCAACAGAAGCGGACGGATCCAATGCATGAATCAGTACACGCGGATTTCGATCGCCGTCGACTCGCTCGGGCGTTCCATGATGGTTTGCTCGTAGGTCGGCGGCCCGACCAGGCTGCGCGCGTTGTTGGAAAAACCGTAGGGTTCCACCGGGGCGTTGAACAAGGCCCGGTTCAGTTCGCCGTTGTCGTCCAAATCATGGTAGGCCGCGATCGCGAATTGTTCCGGCAAGATGCCGAGTTGGATTTCCCAGACCACAAATCCATCGATCGGAACCAGGGAGTCCTTGATGATCGCCCGATCGGGATTGCCGAAATTCTCCGCCGAATCGTAAACCGCGATCCGAATCGGGCCTGGGGAATCGAGCTGGCTGGTCACGACGCGAATCAGGATCACGTTGGGCGGCAGCGATCGGGCCTGATCGGTATTGGCCACGGTGCCCAGATCGACGTCAAACTCGGACGTGTCTGGCGGGCTGGCCCAAATCATCGCCAACCCGATCAAGAAGATGACGCCGGCGAACGAGAGCAACAGGTTTCCGTGGCTTTCTTTCCAGGCGCGGCGGTAGCGGCCTTTCTCGTTCGGGGAGCGAAACGGGAGTTTGTCATTCTGAACTGGCATGCGATCAACGGCCGGGTGAGTCACCGAAGTTGAGTTCCAACTGAGTTTCGTCGACGGCTCCGCCGAACTCACGGTACATCAAACTGGGCTGAATGTCGCGGCTGTGCTGGTACTTGTCGCTGCAATACGCGGCACCGTCACCACTGAGCTGCTGATAGTAGATTTGGCAGATCTGCATTCCCGGGACGATCCGGACCGGTTGCACGCAGTACATTTCCAGGGTCCAGGTGCCACAATAACCGACGTCGCCGATCGACCCGCCGGGATTGATGAACAACCCCAGCCGGCCGAGTGAACTGCGGCCCTGGATCAGCGGCACCAGACCTCGCGTTTCGGTGTATTCGACGGTTCGGCCGAGATACAAGACGTTCGGTTGCAGCGTCAGCCCTTCGGCAGGGATTTCCAACCGGCGATAGCGATTGGGGGTCGCGACGTCGAGCACGATTTCCTCGTACACCAACAATTCGTCGTGCAACGCCAGGTTGTACCCGTTCGGGTTCAGCCGAGCGGCATCAAACGGTTCGATTTTGATTTCGTCATTTTTCAGCCGCCGGTGAATCTCGTCGCTCGATAGAAGCATCGCCGTTCCGAATCGATCCAAATGGAAAAACCCGAGCCGGCAAACGATGCCGAGATCGGGCTATCCAGAGTGTAACAAATCTCAGTGACGTCGAGCGAGAGGCCACTATTTTCGTCGCTTGGCGGAGACTTTTCCGCTGACGAAGACTTTCAGCGAATGGCACGGCATTTCGACGGCCCGATTGCTGGGCGGCATCGGCCCATCCAACTCGGGATAAATGTCTCTGGGGGAATCCGCGGCGGTGTCCAGGAACAGGTTCCACTTCATGCCACGTCCGATCGCCGGCAATTGCTGGGTCCGCTCGTCCCCGGTGCTGTTGAACATCATCACCAGGTCGCGGCCGAGTCCGGCGGGGTCTTCCGAGCGACTCGGGGCGGCGATGTAGGCCACCATGCTCAGATGGTGTTGTCCCCAGTCCAAGGGGCTGCCGTCATCGGCGTACCACGAGACGTCGCGGATCAGCCGACCATCGACAGGTTGGCCGGTCAGGAAATGGATCCGTCGGACAGTCGGTTGTTGGCGTCGGAAATGAATCAGCGTCTGGACGAATCGCAGCAGATCCTTGTTTTTCTCGACCAATCGCCAATCGAACCAACTCAGGTCGTTGTCCTGGCAGTAGGCGTTGTTGTTGCCGCGGGCGGTGCGTCGGACTTCGTCACCACTGACGATCATCGGAACCCCTTGCGACAACAGCAGCGTGGCGAACATGTTGCGGACTTGTCGCGCCCGAATGGTGTTGACGCCTTTTCGACGCGTCGGGCCTTCTACCCCGTAGTTGTCGCTGATGTTGTGGTTGTCGCCGTCGCGATTGTCTTCGCCGTTGGCTGCGTTGTGCTTTTCTTTGTAGCTGACCAGGTCGTTGAGCGTGAAACCGTCATGGCTGGTGATGAAGTTGATGCTGCAAAACGGCGGCCGTCCGGCATGCTCGTACAAGTCGCTGCTGCCGGCCAAACGGGTCGCCAACGCGCCCAACGTTCCGCCATCGCCACGCCAAAAACCGCGCACGTCGTCACGGTAGCGGCCGTTCCATTCCGCCCAGCGGTGATTGCCGAACGAACCGACTTGGTACGCACCGGCCGCATCCCAGGCTTCGGCGATGATCTTGGTGTCGGCCAACAACGGGTCTTCGGCGATCAATTCCACCATCGGCGGGTTGGGGACCAGGTTGCCGCTTCGGTCGCGTGACAAAA
>NZ_JBFHKV010000469.1:0-6157 GCF_041595215.1 Stieleria sp.
AAAACATCCGTCCGCCGGTCGAGACCAGCGCGCTCATGCTGGCCATTCGGTCGTGGTGTCGTGACCAGCGCGGGCTGCCCACCCATTGCAAGTGACGCGGCGGCGCGACGACATCGTCATGGGCGACCGAGTTGCCGGTGGCATCGTGCAGGTAATGCGACCACTCGTCGATGTTGTCCGGACGCGGCTTGCGAAACTTCGTCCACTGACCGTCTTTTTTAATCAGGGCGACGCCGTTGGGAACCAGCACCCGCGTCACTTCGTCCATTGCCACGTCGCCCAGCGATTCGGCGACCAACAGATTCACCATGTTGTCGACGTAGGGAAGCTGGTGCCCCTCGATGCGGTCGAACGCGACATCCCCGTAACCGCCCTCAGCCAGAACTCGATCGCGAATCGTTTTCAAGCGGTCCGCATCGGTGACCAGACCGTGCACCTGAGTCGAATCGTTCTGTCGCAGCGCCGCGGTGAGCTGACCATCCCCCGCGCCCAAATGCACAAAAAATCCGGCTTTGATGCCCGCTTGATCGATCAGCTTGGCTGCATCGTCCTGCACGTCCGCATGGCAGATGTCGGGAAATCCAGTCACGCCAAGCAACAGCAGGGCACAAACGACGGCTCGAATCGGAAATCGCAACATGAATCAGCTCCGGACGAAGCGGACGGCGGGGGAAAACAGCAAGGCGTTGATTGTAACCGTCAGCGCCGGTCTGCGTCGCCTTCCCAACCCGACTTCCCCATTCGCGGCCAGAAACTCGCGTTTCGCAGGGTCAGAATCCGCCAAGTCATGGTCGGTCCCCCCAAGTCAACTCGCTCTGAGTGACCGACGCCCCCTTCCGGTCGGGATGCGGAATGGATCAGTCCAGACAGGGGCTGCTGATTGCGAATCTCGATTCGATTTCAAATTTTGCGGCCCTCGGCGAGGCTGGAGTGCGCATTGTGTTACCGGAAGTGGTCTCGTCGGGCGAAAACGGTGTGTGCATCGTCTTTCCGACCGTGGTCGGGCTGCAGAACCTGGAACGATTGAGCGACTGTCGATGGAGAGAAGGACGACATGAATTTAGCCCTGGCCTGGGGAATGTGGGGAAAGCGATTACTGATCCTCCCACCGATTATTCTGGCGATCGTGGCCTACGTTTGGCTGGTCCAGCATTCCCCTCCGCTATCGATGCAACCGCAAGATGAAGCGTCGCGGTTGCTGGAGACGATCACCGTGCCACGCATGGAGGTTCGTCCGATGGTCAGTGGATTCGGGACAGCCAAGTACGCTCGTTCTTGGCGAGCGGTCACCCAGGTGGAAGGTCGAATCGAACAAATCCATCCGTCGCTTCGACCCGGTTCAAGAATTCGCGCCGATGAAATCTTGCTGAAAATCGACGATTCGGATTATCTGTCCCGCGTCGAGGAATTGGATGCGGCGATTGACCAACAGAACGCAGAGATCGAGCAGCTCGAACAGTCGATTCAAAACGATCGTGAATCACTGGCTCTGGAAGAAGAAGTGCTCCAGGTCCTGCAGCGTGAATTTGATCGCGAGCAAACGCTACTGACACGGCAAGCCGGGTCGGGGGCATCGATCGATGCCAAACGGCGTGAGTTGTTGGCCCAAATGAAAGCGGTTCAAGACCTAAAAAACAGCACGGCCCTGATCACGCCGCAGATCGAAGCGTTGAAAGCGGCGGTGCGTCAATCGGAAGCCCAGAAGCAACAGGCGCTGCGTGACATCGAACGCACGACGATCATCGCACCGTTTGACATGCGTGTGGGCGAGGTGCAGCTCGAGATCGGCCAGTTCGTCGGTGTGGCCGAAGAACTGTTCATCGGCTACAGCGGCGCCGAAATGGAAGTTGAGGTGCAGTTGCCGCTGCAGGACATCCATCGCTTGTTCGTCTCTGAAATCGGCGACGCGGTGCCGCAAGAGAAACTGACACCGGAAACGTTGCGAGCGATGATTCAATTCGAAGCGTTGGTCAACGTTGCGGGCACTGAATCCACCGAATCGTATCGTGGGCGTTTTCTGCGAGTCCGCGAGATTGTTGATGCACAAACTAAGATGGTCGGGTTCGTCGTCGGTGTCGAAAACGTCGTGCCCTCGCAACAAAAACGTCCCCAGCCGCCGCTGCTCGAAGGCGCGTTTTGTGACGTCGATATTTTTGGAACACCGCTTCCCGACCGGGTCGTCATTCCGCGTCGAGCCATCCGCAATGGCACGGTGTTTTTGATAGACGAAGAAAATCGCTTGTCAAAGCGCGCCATCGAGGTGACGTTCACCCAGGATGACTATGCAGTGATCGCATCGGGGCTGGAAGGTTCCGAGACGCTGGTCGTCGCCAATCCCTCGCCTGCGATCATCGGCATGTTGGTCGACCCGATCGAGGCGGACGGGGAAGTTGACAAATTGGTCGAGTCGGTCAACGCCGGCGGCGAGGCACTGCGGTTCCACTCGAAAACGCATCCGGCGCCAAGCGAACCTTGATGAAAGTAAGACGCACACGTTCCCGCCTGGGCCGCTGGGCCGAACGTCATTTGACCCTTCAAAACCGGGCCTGTGTCCTTGGCTCCCTTGGCACGGGCTCCTTTTACTCGGCCGCCGGCATGGCTCCTGCTTGAGCCATTGAAACGCGGGACTGATCGCCGGATCGGATGCCACCGACCGGCTCCACTTTATTGCAGTCCATCGGACGCCCCATCACCGACTCGGATCGTTACCAGTGTTAGAAAAACTCGTCAATCACCGAACGTTAGCCAACGTGTTGATGCTGTCGTTCATCGGATTGGGGCTGTACGCCCTGCCTCGGTTGCAAAAAGAGACGTTCCCCAGATTTGATAGTTCCGAAATCCAGATCGCGATGACCTATCGCGGCGCATCGGCCGAGGACGTGGAGCAGGGAATCTGCTTGCCGATCGAGGACGCGTTGGACGGGGTCCAAAACATCAAGAAGGTCACCTGCACGGCCCAGGAAGGCGCCGCGTCGATCGTCGTCGAAATTCAAGAGGGGGCCGATGTCGCGGCGGCGCTGAATGATATTGAAACCGAAGTCGAAGCGATCTCGGACTTGCCCGAAGGGGCGGAGGACCTGATCGTTACCGAACTCAATCGCACCGATTCGGTGATGACCATCGCGGTCAGCGGCCCCATGGATGAAGATTCGCTGAAAGACTACTGCGAACAGTTCAAGCAGCAACTCAAACGCTTGCCCGGTGTCTCGCTGGTGGAGATCCAAGGTTTTTCCGATCGTCAACTCCGGATCGAGTTGGACACCGATGCGCTGCGCCGCCTGGGGCTGTCCGCCGCAACCGTTTCTCAGGCGGTGCGGAATCAAAACCTGGACATTCCGCTCGGGACCATCGAGTCGGAAGAGGAGGACCTGTTGTTGCGATTGGTCGAACAGAAACAAACCCCGCAAGACATCGAAGAGATCGTCGTCCACGGGGTGCCGGGACGGTCCGAGGTCCGCATCGGTGACATCGGCCGTGTCGTCGATCGCTTTGCCGACGCCGAACAAATGGCATGGATCGATGGCGAGCGTGCCGGCATCATTCAGGTCAACAAAACACGTTCCCAGGACACCAGTAAGATCGCCGACGTGGTGCGCCAGTTCGTTCAGAAAGAACGGCAACGGCAGCCCCTGTTGCAGATCGCGATCACCAGCGATGGGTCCGAACTGATTCTCGAGCGGTTGACGTTGCTGGGAAAGAATGCCTGGCAGGGTGTCGTGTTGGTGTTCCTGGTGCTGTGGTTGTTTTTCAACCTGCGACTCTCCTTTTGGGTCGTGATGAGTTTGCCGGTCTCGTTCATGGGGGCGTTTTTTGTGCTGCCGCTGATCGGCCAAAGTCTGAACATGATGTCGTCGGTTGCAATCCTGATGGCGACCGGAATCCTGATGGACGACGGCATCGTGATCGCCGAGAACATCGCCCGCCATATCGCGTCGGGCAAGCCGACGATGCGGGCTGCGGTCGATGGCGTCAAGGAAGTCTCCGGAGGCGTGATTTCCTCGTTTCTGACCACCTGTTGTGTGCTCTGCCCGTTGTTCGTCCTGGAAGGTCACATCGGCAAGGTGCTCCGGCTGATTCCCATGGTGTTGTTGACGACGTTGTTGGTCAGTCTGTTCGAAGCGTTCCTGATTCTTCCGGCGCACTTGGGCCATTCATTAAAGCCTTCCGGTGCGGATGCACCCGGCGGGCTGCGACGAACCATCGACGGTGCGGTCGACTGGGTTCGCGAAAGCGTGTTCGGTCGGCTGGTCGATTGGACGATTCGCTGGCGGTATCTCTCGGTCGGATTGTCGCTCGGCACGTTCATCATGTCGCTGGCGATGGTCTCCGGCGGGTTGGTGAACTTTTCCCCATTTCCGAACTTGGAAGGCGACACCGTCGAAGCTCGAATTCTGATGCCACAGGGCACACCGCTGGCCAAGACCGCCGAGATTGTCGAACAGATCAATGACGCGGCTGCACGGGCCAACGCACGCTTTCCCGATCAACCCGATGACGCCGACTTGGTGCAGTCGGTGATGAGCAAGTTCAACGAGAACAGTGATGCGGGCGAGTCCGGGCCGCACGTCGCGACCGTCTCGATTCGGATGCTGCAGCCCGATCAACGAACGACGTCGACGGCGGATTTCATTCGCGTGATGCGAGAAGAGGTAGGAATCATCCCCAATGCGATCTCCGTCGCGGTTGCCGAAGCGACCTTGGGGCCGGCCGGCCGAGCCGTCGAAGTGCTATTCAAAAGCGACGATCTACAGGTGGCCCAAGCGGCAGCGATCGAGACGCAGCAATGGATGGCTCAATTCGCCGGCGTCTATAACTTCAACATGGACCTGAGGCCGGGCAAACAAGAGGTGCGGCTGCACTTGAAACCCGATGCCGTGGCGTTGGGGTTGAATGTCCAAGCGATGGCGAGCCAATTGAGCACGGCGTTCCAAGGGGCAAAGATCAACGATATCCAGGTCGGCGTGGAACAGTACGAAATCAACGTCCAATTGGCACCGGAAAGCCGCGACACACTCGAGTCTTTCCTGGACTTTCGATTCATTCTCGCCGATGGGGCTCAGGTCCCCTTGCAATCCGTTGCCGAGCTGGAGATGACGTATGGCTGGTCGAAAATCACGCGGGTGAACCAGTGGCGGACCGTGACGCTGATCGCCGACACCGATACCGACACGGTCAACACGACCAACTTGATGCGTGAGTTTCAAACTCGCCTGCTGCCGGAACTGGAATCCAAGTACAGCGATCTCAAAATCACGCTCGGCGGCGAAGCCGAACGCTCCAGCGAAACCGGCTCGTCGATGGCTTGGCTGTTCTTGATGGGATTGTTCGGCGTCTACGCGGTGTTGAGCTTCCAATTCGAAAGTTGGCTGGAACCGTTCGTCGTGATGGCGGCCATCCCCATGTCCTTGATCGGCATGATCTTCGGCCACCTGTTGATGGGGATGGACATCAGCATGCCCAGCCTGATCGGGTTCGTGTCGTTGGCCGGGATCGTTGTCAACGATTCCATCCTGCTGGTCTTGTTCTTGAAACAGGAACGATCCGAAGGCAAGCCGATCTACGATTCGGCGCGCAGCGCCAGCCGGCTCCGCTTTCGCGCGATCATGTTGACCAGCTTGACCACCATGGCCGGATTGCTGCCGCTAACGCTCGAACGAAGCACGCAAGCACAGGTGCTGATCCCCACGGCAATCTCGATCGTCTTCGGATTGCTCAGCTCCACCGTCCTGGTGCTCGTCGTCGTCCCGTGCCTGTACGTCGTGTTGTGCGATTGGGGACTGATCACGTCCGACGAGCACGGGGCTGACCAACACGGGGCGAGTGGGACAAGTTGAGCACCCTGCGACCCTGACAGGCAACGCTGTGAAGCATTTTTTAGCGGTAGGGCGCGAGCCCTCCGGTGTTTCGGGAACGATGAGGGACCGGAGGGCTTGCGCCCTGCCGCTAACACCTCGTCAAACGCAGGGATTAAATGCTTCACAGCGCTGCCTGACAGGCCTCCGCACCCGCCGGCCGATCGCCGAGATCCTCCGTTTGGCACGTGCTATGCTACAGAAGCCGACTCCCCGCCGTGCCTTTCGCCCGCCGGTCCGCCCCTTGCCCCGCCGCAACGGACATGTCGCCAAAACCCCCCAAACCGTCGACACACGGCAGCAGA
>NZ_JBFHKV010000470.1:0-6123 GCF_041595215.1 Stieleria sp.
GCATCTCGACATATCCTCTACTGGTCAGTCAAGCGGAAGATATTGTGCAAGAGGTGCTGATGGTGCTCGTGAGGGAGCTGCCGACATTTCAGCGGCAACGGACAGGTTCCTTTCGCGCGTTCCTGCGCGGGATCGTCCTCAATCAATTGCGGTACGCCATGCGGCGCGTCCAAAAGACACCGCTTGTGGCTGGACAATACGACATGCTCACCGACCAGATCGAACAGCTTGCCGACCCGAACAGTCAACTCTCAGTGGAGTTCGACAGACAACACGACCAGTCCGTGTTTCGCCACGCCGCGAGCATTGTCAGAAACGAAGTGAAGACGAGCACATGGAACGCGTTCCAAAAACACGCGGTCGAAGGCAGGAATGCGAATGCGGTGGCCGAGGAATTGGGAGTGTCTGTTAACGTCGTCTTGCTGGCCAAAAGTCGGCTGACACGCAGGA
The DNA here is from genome assembly GCF_041595215.1 of Stieleria sp. Taxonomy (NCBI): domain Bacteria; kingdom Pseudomonadati; phylum Planctomycetota; class Planctomycetia; order Pirellulales; family Pirellulaceae; genus Stieleria; species Stieleria sp. The sequence continues at coordinate 451 of NZ_JBFHKV010000470.1, forward strand.
TTCGCGAAGAGATTCGCGGGCTCGTTGATTGAGCCCGTTCTGCTGAAAACAGATGTCCCCGAGTGAATCGAGTTTCACGTTTTCCCCCTCATTCTGCCGCCTTCCTTCCCGCAGACGTGTGGTGTCCAGCTGCATCGCATTGATGTTCGGTAGCCTGGAACGCCGCGCATCCCCCGCAGTGTTTACCCAGGCCTGAGAATCGTTGCAGTCGCAACCGCCCTCATGGGTTGGTGGTTGATACCGCCGGATTATCCATCTCGCCGAATGGTTATTCGAAGCGATGTCCGATAACAGACAGACCAACGTGTTCGTTCACTGTGTCGCCAGCTCGGTCGGCAAGGAAGCTCGGACCGAGCGACACGGTGGCGATCTTCAGGTCTGACTACTTTCAATGTTTCAAGGAAGAAACCAATGCGTGTGATGCGTTCGACGATCAGCAAAGCGCTGGCAGTTCTAGTCATCGTCCACGGTGTGATGCCGTCAAACGGCGTGGCGGAAAACTTCTTCGGCCGATTGAAGCGTCTCGCCGGTGAAACTGAATATCACGGAACCCCGCCGGTCACCGGCCAAGACGGCGTGATCGAGCGTTTGGCCGAGAATATCGACTGGCTGGAGCACTACTTGGACCGCTATGGATCGGTCGTGGCCAAGCAGCCGGACATCTGGGGCGAAGCCCGTTTGACCAAACACCGCGACGAATACGAGCGGATCATGTTTAGCCAACTCGGTGGATTCGAACGTACGATCAACGCTTCGATCTCACAATCCGACGCCGCGTTTCTGTCTCAAGCGATCGCGTTGTCAAACGCGGCAAGCGGTGCGGCGGTGACTCCGGCAGTTGCGGACCAGGCGCCGACGGCGGTCGCCAGTGCTCAACTCATCGAAGCCGACGCGCTGACCACCGACTTCAAGTCCTTTGGGATCGACTCGGATCCACCGAATCGCGGGATCTCACTCGAGCCGGTCGTCGTACTCGATCAAATGTCGCGTTACCTCAAGCATCTTCACGAATTGCGACGGGTCAATGAAGGTGACGACACCAGTGATTCGCCCGGCTACTCGTTGAATCTGGTTCGCATTCCCGTCTCGATTCTGCCCGGAAAGCTGACGCGGCAGGGGTTTGGTGCGGAGGTTACCGTCACGGCAAGACCTGTCATCAGTGACGACCTGATGCCGACCACCTTCCGCAATCTGGCTGTCAATGATGTGGTTGACTTCCTGGGTTTGCCGCTGGTGCGGGTGACGGAGCGGTTGGATAAAGTGGTCAAAGCCTACCACTACAAAGTCAGCCATGATCAGTTCAGAGAGACGATCGCGAAAATCGATTCGATTTCCAGGCCGAACCAAACAGGTGACGACTTTGTGAAAGATGCGTCGCCCATCATTGAAGAGTTTCTGCAGAACGAGCTGGCTGTAAAAGCGATCGTGGAAGCGTTCAAGGACCTCGGCGAAACCCTGAGTCCCGGGACGTCGACAACGGATCAAGCGTCAAGCTTGGTTGCAAGTGAAATGAGTCGGGCCATGAAAGGCTTGTCGCTCTACTCGATGCAACAACAGGCGACCGCGTTTGCGCCCGCTACGGTGACCTACCCGGTTGCGGTACAAGAAACAGTCATCGACCCAATGGGAAAAAAAGTCACGATCACCGCCTACGAGCAAAAGGAGGAGAAAGTTGACCCCACGGAAGAGGCGAAAAAGCTGGTTGATGCCATTAAACAAAAAAATGCCAACCTCGTTGCGTCGCAACTCTTCCGCATTGGGCTTATCCCCAGCGATCCGAGTCCATCCGAGGTGCTCAACGCAAAAGCTTCCGGTGCGCTGCAAACACTTGCCGCCGGTGCCAAAGGAGTCGCGACCGTTGCACCGTCGGGCCGAACTCGCCGCGCGCTGAATCCTCTTAATCCGACGGCTCTTGAACCGGTCATCGGGATTGAGAATCTCGTTGTGATCTCTGAGTTCTTCAATGAATCGTACTACGGCCGCTACATCCGCTGGTCGGGAGGCCCGAATTCGGAGCAGTGCAAGGAGAACCGTGTCGACCTGCTTGATGCCCAACGATTCTTACGGTCCGAACTGGATGCCGCCTACGAATTGCTGAGCCGTCCGGGACACCTTGATTTGTTCGCCTACTTGGCCTCGCCCCACTCCAAGCTCGCCGATCAGATTCGAGCCGGACACTTCACCGACGAAGAGTCGATTGGGACAAGCGTGGAAACCCTGCGCAAGTACTTCTTTCAGCAGCTTCACAAACACGAAGCCATTTCGGTTCCCCAATGTGATCAAGAGGGGCAGTTGGTCATCTCGATCGATTCCCTCAGCCCGACGCAGGCCAGTTCCGTCGTTCAAGCCCTTGCATGGGCGATCGTTGTCGAAGCGGCCCTCCTGAATGACCGGCTGAACCTGGACGTTCAAAAACTCGCTCGTGCGACAGAAACGTACGACCTGGGCATCGACCGCGACTATTGGTTCTTCCTGCCGGATTCGGTGGTCAAACACAACGACGTTCAAACCTATCTGCAGGATCAATTCGCGTCGGCCTCGGAAGTCTTTAAACGCTACGTTGAAGTCCGTTGGCCGATCCACGTGTTTGCCGTTGACCCGGTCAACCAAGAACAAAACGTCGCGGACGTGTCCAGGCGTCAACGCGAGCTGCAGTTCGCACTGGCGCTCGGATTCGCAACAGGAAAAATCGGCATCAACTCGCTGACCCAATACTCGCGGAAGCTGCAGACGCAGGTGGAAACGATCGGCCTGAACCGCACCGTCGTCGGATTCGGCCACGGCCGCGATACGTTCGGTTGGAGATTCTATCCTCGCGTCCAATCGCTGCCGGTGCCGGGGACTTTGGGAAGTATCCGTGAAACTTTGTTGGGCACTTCACGCGACTACGACCTCAAGCATCGTCAGGTCGAGCCCGGCCAGCGGGAGTGTGTCGCGGTCGTGTTGATGCCCTCGTTTGTCCCGTACGCCGATTTCGATATTCGGACGAACTGGTTCAAGCTGACCAATCCCAAGAACTCTGCGTTGACGATGAAGGACACCGTCAAGCTGAGCCGATCGATTACGGCGATGCGGAACTCGCGTGCCCAGTGTGCCCAATGCCAACACCTGTATCGCGAAGGTGAGCTGCGCCGACTCTTTGCTCGAGTGGATCAGTTGGACCGCGAACTGCCACTGCAAACGCAGCGCGCACTCGTTCCTTATGAGAACACCTTGGGTGGATTCGAAATGTTCAATACTGGTGTCACCGACTTGTCCCCGGAATTGATCGGCTGGTACGGTGCCCCCGGCATCAACATCGATGACGATTTTGATTGTGGATGCTACCAGGGCTGTGGACTCAAGAAGGACGGCAGCACACCTCAAAGCCTCAGCAATTCTTCGCCGATTCCGACTTGCCAAGGAAAGGGAACCACGCTGTTTCTGGTTGGCGACAATTTCAGCGTGCACGACACCAAAGTGATTGCCGGCGGTGTCTGCATTCCCGATGTCCGACTGATCAGTCGTGATCTGATGAGAGTGACGATTCCCCCATGCGTGAACGTGATGGAACTGTGCGAAGAAGGCGGTGTCAAAAATTACGTCGCCGTCTACGTCGCGACACCATACGGCATCACCAACCACTTGCACGTTCCCGTGCATGCGCCGACAAAAAGCAAAGTGGACGACCAGATCGAAGACGCGGTGAAGTCAGCCGTCGCGAAACTCAACCTGCCTCCTGCTGTCGCCACCGTCTCCGCAGGGAATGTCCAAGTCTCGGCTATTGGTGATCCGGAAACGGTCAAGCTGCAAGCCGTTTCTTCTGTCGACGTCAGCTTTACGCCCGCGACCGATCCGCGTTTCAAAGGACGTGAAGTCACGATCTATGCAGCGGTCAAGAGCGGCGACGTCTACATCGGTTCCCAGTCGCTGACCGAGCTGCAGACCATCGTCGTTGGAGAAAACTGCACGTTCAAAGCCCTGGGTGATGGGGACAGACTCTTGAGAGCCTTGGAGCAGATGAACCCCAGTCTGATCCCGGCAGATGGAAAGGCGCTCAAGCTCAAGATAGTCTACTTTGCGGCCTTCAATCCAAAACAGATCCCGACGCAACTCTCCAAGGAGACTGACATGGAGATCAAGCGATTTCCGGCGGCCGCAGCCGGCGGTGATGCAGGTCCCGCAGCGGCGGAGGGGCTTCCCGCACCGCTCCCGGATGCATCGTTCCGAAAGCAGGATGCCGATTGCAATTGTCAAACGGCCAGTACGGCGATGGGCCAATCGGGGCGACAAGCCGACGACCGACTCCGAGTTCTGCCGGCGCAACAACGCACGCTTGTGGAAAGTTCGCCGATCGCGGCACCGCTCGAGCGATCCGATTTCGGCGATCTCTTAGATCGCCTGGAACGAATCGAAGAGCAACAACGAGGCAATGCGGAGTCCGTTTCGTCTCTCTTGCAAGAGGCTCGGGCCAAGGTTGACGAGAAACGCCAACTCGGGCGCCCGGTCTCGACGGTAGAAGTTTCGGTCAACGTTCCCCGCCTCTCAGACCGATTGGAGGAAAACCAAAATTCGTCGCCCGCCATCGTCCGGCATTTCAAGACGAGTGCCGGCGAACAATGGCGTAACCTCCGTGATCAGCTCTCCGGAAACTGACAGCCGTTGACAGCAAGAGTGTCCACACGTGCGCCGGCGAATTTTCCGCCGGCGTACGCTGTGTCGACGCGCAAGCACGTCGAGTCACAATGGGATGCTTGCGACAACCGACAGAGCATGCAAACGCCGTTTGGTGACCGAGCATACGCTACACTGCCCAAAGACGTCTGCCATCGATGGCAACGCGCTACTGCCGCCGTGTTCCGTTCGATCGGTACCTGCGGTTTTCAGGTACGCGTCGTATTGCTCGGGGAAATTGACGCCCCATGGTTGGGATCGGTGCTGATCTCATTGACTTCGACCAAACGGACGAACGGCATACGTGCGTCCTGCTTACGTTCAAGGAAATTGATTGTCAGGGTATCGCGTTCTCGTCATCCGTACTTGCGTGTTTCATCTGCCCGCTTTGATTCGTCGGACCAGTAAAGAGATGGCAGGAGAGATGCTCATGCGATCCTGCACCTCGGCGTCGAGTTTGTAGAACAACTCACTTTCGTTCAACCACCGTCTCTCCGAAAGGTGATCTGCATCGGTGTTCGAGGTGAAGCGATCGATGCTGGTCACTTGACGCGTAGGCCGGCACCGTGCCAGAGCACGTCCAAGTCGGCCGTGGACCATCGTTCGAGTCCCACCGAGGGGTCGCCGATCAACAGTCCGCCGGTCGGCGCTCGGCCGAGTGCCACAACCGAATGGCCCATCCCGGGAATCCAGCCCCATTGTTCGACATAGCGACGATCATCGACGCCGTAGGGCAATTCGACGGCCAGCAAGACCGGCCAGTCGTCGTCGTTCAGCAGGTCATCGATCGTGCCATCGACGATTTCTAATTCACGTCCGTTCTTCTCGGCGATCAGCTTCACGCCGCGGTACAGACCCAGCGTTGGTGTACCACTGGAATCGGTCAAACACAGCGGAATCATGTCGGACTCGCTCACATCGATCCTCTCCGCTCGGAACAACGTTGCCGCGGCAGCGGGGCTGCAAGTCGCCCAAGAGGTTTGCATCGCGACTCCGTTGTTCCATCGATCGCCGCCAACC
>NZ_JBFHKV010000471.1:0-6116 GCF_041595215.1 Stieleria sp.
GATTCTCGGTAGTGCCGATCGATCCAGTTTTCCAACTGCGTTACAAGTTCGTCGGTCAATAAAACGCCCGATGCGACCGATGCCAGTTCATCAGGTGTCAAAACGACCCGCAGCCGCAAGCACGCCGGCCCTCCACCGTTGTCCATGCTCTCTCGCAGCTCGACGAATTCGACTCGGTCGAACGTGTTGTCCTCGACCAACTCGCCCAGCAACGTGTTCACTCCGCCGTGTTGTCGACAATCCTCCGGGGCGACCAAGACGGTCTGGTCCGTTTCCGTCGTCACGATCTGGCTGTTAAACAGGTACGTTGCAACGGCATCGTCCAGGCTGACACGTTGCTCGGGAACCTGGACGACTCGGATCGCGTCGTTGGTCGTCCGCCGCAAGTCCTCGATGACTCGAGCCGGTTGCGCAAAAGCTTGTTCGTGGCAAAGCAGCAGCTGGCGATGTCCCACCGCGATGACATCGTTGTGGAACACTCCCGCGTCGATGGCGCGAGGATTTTGTTTTGCAAAGACAACTCGGTCCGGATCGAGACGATGAAGTCGAGCAATGGCCTCGCCGGCCGCTTTCGATTGGCGGGCCACAAACCGTTTCGGACCCGATCCATCATCGCCGCGGGCATCGCTTCCGTACACAAACAGTTGCACCCCGGGAGCGTCGAATGTGTCACAGAATCGCGTGTGATTGGCGGCGCCTTCGTCACCCATGTCTGTCGAACTGGGGACCGCATCGTGGTGCACGAAGAATCGCGGGTCGTGAAAGATGCGTCTGAGAAGCATCGCCGTCAGGTCGGTTTCGCTGGCACGGTGCAGACTGGTGACCAGATTGGCCGGTGTGAAGTGGACGCGTCGGTCGTCGGCGTCGGCCGACGGACAAACCGTTGCCGCGTTGGCCGTCCACATACTGGAACTAGACATCGCGGTCGCAAGTAAATGTGGAGACTGCTTCTGTGCCGCTTCCAACACCGTTGCGTCATCACCGGAAAATCCCAACCGTCGCAACAGGCCCAGGTTCGGCCGCGGTTGCGGAGGCAGAACCGCCTGCGGAACCCCCAACGAACGCAACCGCGCCATCTTTGCCAGCCCCTGGCGGGCGGCAGCGCGCGGATGGCTTGGTTCACGGCGGTGCGACCATGAAGCAAGGTTGCCCGGAGCGAGGCCGGCATAATTGTGTGTCGGTCCGATCAGACCATCGAAGTTGACTTCGGCGGTAGTTGGAGCAGTCGTATTGGACATCGGCATCAAGTTGAAGAATCACCCTCCTCGCAGGAGCGTCGAGCTAAGCGGGGGCCGCGTCAATTCCCGGCATGATCGTCGCAGGCATCGACAACGATTCCGACTCCAGCATCGCGGCCGCGTCGCTGCAGTAGTCGGCCGCGAAGTAACCACTCGGGCGATGATTGCCCGACGCCCCCAAACCACCAAACGGCAGGCGACCACTGGCACCGATCGTGGCTTGGTTCCAATTGACGACGCCGGCACGAATGAATGTTCGAAACCGATCGAACAACTCGCGATCATCGGAAAGCAGCGAGGCGGACAATCCATACGCCGTACGATTCGCTTCATCGATCGCCGCATCAAAATCAGCGACACGGACGACCTGAAGCAGCGGCCCAAAAACCTCTTCATCATTCCGATCGGGCATGGCGGTCACATCAATCAGACCGGGGCGAATCAGCGCCGGATTGCGAGGATCACGCTCCGCCGCGACAAGTTCCACCGCGCCACCACGAAGCCATTCGGCTTGGGCGCTGAGCACTCGGTCGGCGGCCAGGCTCGAGATCAACGGCCCCATGAACGGTTCCGGATCATCGTCAGGCAATCCAATTCGCAAGGTCTGGCAATGCGCGGTAAGCCTTTCCAACAACGGTTCCGTGTCGGCGCCGTCCACCAACACCAACCGCCGCGCGCACGTGCAGCGTTGGCCGGCGGTGACGAACGCCGAAACGGCAGTCAGATACGCCGCGGCGTCGAGATCTTTGGCTTGATGAACCACCATCGGGTTGTTGCCGCCCATCTCCAACGCCAACAACACCTGGGGGCGGCCGGCCAACGATCGATGGATCGCGCAGCCGGCGGAGTAGCTGCCGGTGAACAGGACACCGTCGATGGCTTGCGACACCAGCGTGGCGCCGACTTTGCCGTCGCCCTGAACGGCCTGCAGCACGCCCGGCGGCAACCCGGCGGCTTGCCAAAGCTGGACCAGCAATTCTCCCGTGCCCGGCGTCATTTCGCTGGGCTTGAATACGACCGTGTTCCCCGCGATCAACGCCGGAACGATGTGCCCGTTGGGCAAGTGCGCAGGAAAATTAAACGGTCCGAGCACCGCCATGACGCCGACGCCACGATAGACCACGCGTCCGATGCCCTGCGGCAGATCGATCTGTTGCGGACCACTCCGCTCGCGATAGGCTTCGATGGCCAACTTGACTTTCGCCGGAATCAGCTTCGCCTCGCCGACGGCTTCCCAATGGGGTTTACCGGTTTCACGACTGATCTGTTGCGCGATCTGGTCCTGGCGCTGGATCGCCGCGTCGGCAAATCGTTCTGCCACGGCGATCCGTTCCTCCACCGGGCTGGTCTGCCATGACGTCAGCGCGGCACGTGCGTTCGAGACGGCGCCGGCCACCTGCGTCTCTGTCGCCACGGTTCCTTCCCAAACCACTTCATCGGTTCCCGGAAAGCAGGCCACCAGGGGCGGCGTGGACTCGGATGACGCTGTCATGATGGTTTCCTTTCGTTAGACGGCTCGCCGCTCCAGAAGGCTTTGGCCGTTCCCTTCAGCGGCGAGACGATCAACGAATCACCCACCGAAACGCCCAGGCTTTCGGCATCCTGTGGTTGCATTTGTATTCCATCGGGTGACCGTCGCGTCGCACAACCGATGCACCGGAAGGGACCGTCGGCGGTCGCCACCAGGGTGTCCATGACGGCATCCTGGTTCTCGTTGAACAGGCCCACCAGTTCAACCTGACTCGATTCAACAATCGTCCGAATCGCCTTGCGATCGCATCGAATGCACGGCCCTCCGTCAAAGATGTCGACCATTTGAGCCTCGTGGAAGCCTTCGGATTCGAGCAACCGCAAGGCGGGCTCGGTGTCGGTGTGCACCTTCCCGATCACCTCACGCGCCTGCTCGGGAAGCAGCGGAACATAGATCGGATGCATCGGCATCAACTCCGCGATGAACCGTTTGTCGCGAAACGACAACGTGTCGGCGATCGGAAAATCGACCTGAAAAAAAGGCCGGCCGACGGCGTCCCAAAACGGAGAACGCCCATCCTGGTCGATCACGCCCCTCATTTCTGCAATGACCTGCCGATCGAAACGCTCGGGGTCTCGGGCGATCAGCATGAACCGCGACAGCGACAACACACGACCTTTCCCTCCGCCGCGAAATTGGGGATGCAAAAACAACGTCCCCAGCTCGGTCGGCCCGTCAAAGATCTTGGCCAAATGCAAGGTGTCGACCTCGGTGCGAACGTTCAACGCCTCCGATCGATGGATGCTGCGTTCCAATCGAAACGCGTAAAACGGTTCCCCTTTGGCAGAATCACCGACGTGGGTGAACAGCCCCGCGGTCCCGATCACGCGTTGCTCGGCACCCTCGACCCACACCAACAACGGCGATTGGCCACACTCGGATTCTTCAATCCGCTTGGCCAGCCGTTCGCGATCCGGTGTCAAGGTGGTCAACCCAAACGTCGACTGGCCGGCCAAGTCGAACAGTGCATCCAGGTCTGCCGGCCGGACGAGCCGGATGGTGTGCATCGATAGGTATCCTGAAAAGTAGGGATGTTATTGTATCCCATTGAACACGATCGGTCCAAATCGATCGGCCACGGAAAAGGGGGCAGGTACCAAAAATGCGAAGCACCCTTTGGGCCATTGGGTTTTTGGTACCTGCCCCCTTTTCCGCTCGACTACGAACCTAAGCCAGCAACTCCTTCACCACGTGTCCATGCACGTCGGTCAGCCGATAATCACGCCCCTGGAATCGATACGTTAACCGTTCGTGGTCGAAGCCCAGTTGGTGCAGAATCGTGGCTTGCAGGTCGTGCACGTGCACGGGGTTTTCGGCGACACCAAAACCCAACTCGTCGCTCTGACCATACTCGAATCCGCCCTTGACTCCCCCGCCGGCCATCCACATCGTGAACACGTCGGGGTAGTGGTCACGACCCAAAATCTTGCTCTTCGCCGTCCGGCCCTCGCGAAACGGCGTCCGACCAAATTCACCGCCCCAAACGATCAGGGTGTCTTGCAACAGGCCGCGTTGTTTGAGATCGCGGATCAACGCCGCGATCGGCTTATCCATCGTCGCACACTTGTTGGTCAGGCCGTCGGTCAGTCCCGTGCCGGCTTGCGTGCCGTGGAAGTCCCAGCCCCAATCGAACAACTGAACAAACCGCACTCCCGATTCGACCAACCGGCGGGCGAGCAAACAATTGTTGGCCAGACTCGACGCGCCCGGCGTCGCACCGTATTCATCCAGCGTCTTCTGGGACTCGGCCGCAATGTCCATCACCTCCGGAACCGAGGTTTGCATCCGGAAGGCCAGTTCGTATTGCGAGATCCGCGTCAACGTTTCCGGGTGCCCCATCTGTTCGGCTTGCAACTGATTCAGATCCGCCAACGCATCGAGCGTCGCGCGGCGCGTCGCTCGGCTCATCCCCGGCGGGTCCGACGAATAAAGCACGGGATCGCCCTTGGATCGACACTGCACGCCTTGATAGACCGATGGCAAAAATCCGCTGCCGAACGAGTTATTGCCGCCGTTGGGTTGGACGCCGCTGGAAATCAAGACGACGAACCCGGGCAGGTTTTCGTTTTCGCTTCCCAGCCCGTACGTGATCCAAGATCCCATCGAGGGTCGTCCGCTACGCGGCGAACCGGTGTAAACCAACAACTCCGCAGGCGCGTGATTGAATTGATCGGTATGCATCGAATGCACCACACACATCTCGTCGGCGACTTCATGGAAATGTGGAATCGCATCGGACATCCACATGCCCGATTGACCGACGCGCTGCCACTTCCGCGGCGACCCCATCAACTTCGGCGTCCCGGACGTAAACGCAAATTCACGACCGGCCAGAAACTCGTCGGGGCAATCCTGGTCGCTGCGTTTGACCAGTTCGCTCTTGTAATCGAACAAGTCCAGGTTGGGCGGCGAGCCGGTCATGTGCAAATAGATCACCCGCTTTGCCTTGGGCGCAAAATGGGGCGATCGACTGGCAAGTGGATCACTCGCCCGTAGGACCGCTGACTCGCCAGCAACACCGTCTCCCGCCATCAACGACGCCAAAGCCATCGAGCCGATCCCGGCAGTGGATTGCTGCAAGAAATGCCGGCGGGTGCGCAATTGAAGGTGATTGAATCGAGGATCCATGGCAGTCTAAAGGTTCGTTGGGGGCTTGTAATAATCGTTGCAAGATTCAGTGCAAAATCGTCAATGCAAAATCGTTGATGATGACTCAACCAGACCCAATGACGGCCGCAACGGACGCCACCGCCAGCCAACCATCGGCGTCTCCTTCTCATCAATCCCCCTTCTTCGCGGGGAGGGGCAAGCGAGGTGACAGGAGCATCGCACCAGCAACGTTTTTGTTCTCTCTATCGTTTCATCAACAGTTCGTCCAAGTTCAAGATCACGTTGGCGACCACCGTCCAGGCGGCGTATTCGGCCGGGTCGGCATCGTCGGGCAGGGCGCCGATCGGATCGGTTGCCATCTTCATCGCATCTGCGGTCGCCTCGCGATAGGTCTCGGTCGCGGCGATCACGAGTTGTTCCAGACGCTTGATCTCCGCAGCACTGGGCGGCCGAATCAATGCGGTCTGAAAGGCGTATTGGATTCTTCCTTCGGCCGAGTCCGCCTCGCGGATCATGTTTCGCGCGAACGACTGGGCCGCTTCGACATAGACCGGATCGTTCATCGTGACCAAAGCTTGGAGTGGGGTGTTGGTTCGAATCCGGCGGACCGTGCAGACCTCTCGGTTGGGTGCATCGAACTGGGCCATCGACGGATAGGGGCTGCTGCGGCGCCACGTCGTGTACAACCCGCGTCGGTAGCGGTCTTCCCCCTTGCTCGTCTGCCAATCGGTGGCCGA
>NZ_JBFHKV010000472.1:0-6113 GCF_041595215.1 Stieleria sp.
GGATATTCTGCTGCGCGGACATCAACCGCGCGGAGCCGATCTCTCGCAAATGGCACCGTCGCCACAATCATGCTGAGCGTCTGGATCGCCCGATCTCGATTGCCAACCCAACGAGCATCAGATGTGCCGAACAGTATTGGGTCAGGCCTCTTTGATTCGAATTGCTCAACAAACACCTGACTCCTTTGCACGTTGTTTCTGACCCCTTTGCACTTTGTTTGACCAATCTATTTCTTGCGTCGGGTGAGATAGCCTCCCAGACCCAAAGCCAAGAAAGCAGTGCTGGACCCAAGTATTAGGTAAATCTGTCTCCCGAAATGAGCGCTCGATTTCATCCGTTGCCGTAACTCTGTTTCACTCGTGTGCAACAACTCCTGTTCCAATTGGCGCGCCCCAAGTTTCCAACCCAATTTGTTTCCTTCCTCAAGGTATTTGGGTAAGCCGTCTTGCCATGGTGGACTACCAAATTCTCGCTTTGGCGACCAGACCGGCAATCCTGACTCGTCCGGGTCAGAGATGTCGTCGTAGAAAAAACTGAGACAGGCCAACCAACCGTCTCTTCGGATCTCCATATACTCGGCAACGCCTTTGCTCCCCACCAGCATCCTTACTTCCTGGATCTCCGTAGAGGTCGGCAGCTGATACGACACGGTTGTTTGGATTTCAACATCCGAGCAGTACTGATGATTCCACAACCATTTTCCGAATAGGGCGACTGAAAGCACCGCAAGAAGTGTTAGGATTGGTCGCATCACACCAGCCCCCGGGGTTGGTTGGCGGTTCTCTGCACACGTCAGTCGAACGCATTCTTCTTGCAAAGGCGTGTAAAACCCCTCCTTCATTTTCTCGATTCGAACCTAGCGAGATTGCGATTTGACATAGGCGGCCAGTACGGACAGGTTTTGGCTGAAAATGGCGCTGGACAGGTACGGAGTTCCGAGTGGCATTTTTGCTTGTCCCACCAGCCGCTGGCCGTCGAACGTGCTCACCCAGCGTCGCTGAGCGTCGAGCGCACCGATGATCTGTTGAGCCTGTTTTGCCAAGTCCCGTGGGGAAGCTTCCGGTTCCGGCGCCAATCCGCCGCGGACGCGTTGGAATTGTTTGCCGAGTTGGGCCAATTGCGATTCCGTCTTCCAGCCGTAGTGGCTGGGAAGATCGGAATCATCGTAGCTCAATTCATACACGTCGCCGCGACGCTTCATGTAGAGCGGACGGTTCGTCTGCAGTTCGTAGTAGCGGGCGAGCCGGCCGTCAAGAAGCAGTGATCCGCGTAGCCATTTCGCCGCGGCCGGGATCGGTTCAAGGTATTTGTCGTCACCGGTGACATGGGCGATACGCATCAGCGTCTGCAACACCTCTTGAGTCTCATCGCCGGATACGCCGGGCGGTTCAAACTTGCGTGCCCAGATCGGCTGCATGTCGTAGTTGTATTGTTGTGCCCATCCGGGTTGCGGCATCGGCATTTGAGCGAGAACCAAGAAGTCACCGAGTCTTCTCAGCGCGTCCAGGTAGCGGTCGTCGCGATAAACGCGGTGGGCATCGATCAACAGATCCGCGACGTACCCGGTCACGTTATCGTTGAGCGTGTACATGTCCCAGTAGTTCTTGATCCGGCCTTCGGTCCGCCAGTCATACTCGGGATAGTTCGCCGGCTTGATCGGTTGGTCGCTGACCGGTCCCGTCCAGACTTGAGGGAATCCGCCGTTGGGGAATTGCGCCGCCAGCAGCGCGTCCAGCCCCGTGATCGCGGACTGGTGAATCTCCGTGTTGCGAAAGCCATTGGCCAGATCCGCGAGTACGAGGAACCGAAGCGCCGATTGGGTTTGTCCGTCGTCCAGCGACGAGTTGTTTTTCCCGCTTCCCTTGCCGTTGCGATAATCCGCCCGGCGTTCACCGCTGGGGTTCAAGTCGACGCAGTTTGTCCAGCCTCCGGATTTGAGTTGGCCGTAGGCGACCGCGCCAGCCGCAGCCGTCGCGGCATCGAGATAGAACGCGTCTCGCGTTGCTGCGTAGGCTTCCAGCAGCGCCATCCCCACCGTCGGTGTCCCCGGCGGTTGGATCCAAATCTGATCGTCGGTCGCCACGCCCTCGCCCCACCGCTGTTTCAGGTCGAGCGAGTAGTGATACACATAGCCTCCGTGGCTCGCGACGTTTTCAACGTAATAGCCGGCGGCTTCACGCATCGCTTCGACAGCCTTCGACTTTAACGCGTCCTGCGCCGACGCATCAATGAGCGACGAGGGAATCGCCAACGCGATCAGCCCAAGGCAAAACAGTTGTATTCGCATGAAGACACCTTCTGTGAGACGGATGCGCTGCACGAGCGATCCGTAGTGTAACCACTCACGGCACCTGGTTCCCCTTGTTCTGGCCAACCTCCAAACAGAACCGTTTAAAACCCCTTTCCCCTTTTTCGTCAATTGGTTCGATCACTCGGTGATCTCGCAGTGATGACTTGAGAATTGGGTGGGGACGCGTCAGACTGATTGACGGTCTGGCGTGTTCCTTTCGATTTCTTTCTTCAATTTTCACGGTTGCAGCCGAATGTATCCGCATCTCTTGCGACGCCCATACGCTCCATTGGCAGTACTCGCGACTGCATTCCTGTTCTTGGGGTTTCTGTCTTCGACGCATCTCAGGGCGGAGTCAACCAATCGACCCAATATCGTTCTCATTCTGGCCGACGACTTGGGGTTCTCCGACTTGGGCTGCTACGGCGGCGAGATTCAAACGCCGAACCTGGATGCACTGGCTGAAAACGGGTTGCGGTTCACCCAGTTCTACAACACCGGACGCTGCTGGCCGACACGCGGATCGATGATGACGGGATATTACGCCCAACAAATTCGTCGCGACTTTTTGCCAGGCGTTCCGAGCGGCGGTGGCAACCGTGGCCTGCGACCGGATTGGGCCGTGCTGCTGCCGGAGATGTTGGCTCAGGTTGGCTACCGATCCTATCACACCGGTAAATGGCACATCGACGACACGCCCACCAACTGTGGATTCGAAAAGACATCGCTGAATCAGACGGGGCGTTACTTCAAGCCGAAGAACGGCCCCAACGGAAAACCGATCCGGCCGCTGCAGTTCGACGACGAGTTTTACTTGACCAGCGCGATGGCTGATGATGCGATCCAGAACTTGAAGGAACACGCCGAACAACATCCCGATCAACCGTTCTTTCAATACCTGGCGTTCACTGCGCCGCATTTTCCGCTGCACGCGCTACCGGAAGACATCGCGCTGTATGCCGAAACCTACAAAAGTGGCTGGGAAGCGATTCGCCGCCAACGTTGGCAACGCATGCAAGCCATGGGGCTGTTGGATCCCGAATCGGCCGAGCGCGTTTCGGCAGTCGAGCGAGACTTGGGACCACCGTACCATTTCCCTGAGGCGTTTGAGATCCTTGGCGAGGGTGAAACCAACCGTCCGGTGGCCTGGAATCAGTTGACGGACAAACAGAAACAATTCCAGACGACCAAGATGGCGATTCATGCGGCGATGATCCACCGCATGGACATTGCGATCGGACGTGTCCTTGATCAAGTCCGCGCGATGGATCGCTGGGACGACACGATCGTCATGTTTTTGTCCGACAACGGCGCGAGTGCCGAAATCATGGTCCGCGGTGACGGGCATGATCCGGCCGAACCGCCGGGATCGGCACTGACATATCTGTGCCTCGGCCCCGGTTGGTCGACCACTGCCAACACGCCGTTTCGACGCCACAAGACGTGGACGCACGAAGGCGGCATCGCGACCCCGTTCATCATCTCTTGGCCGAATCGAATCAAGGAGCTCGGTCAGTTTCGGCGCAACCCCCAACACGTGATCGACGTCGCCGCAACGCTGCTGGACTTGACCGGCGCGACGCACCCCGAAGATGCTCCGCCGCCGCCGGGGGAGAGTTTTCTCGCTGACTTGGACGACGCGTCTTCTGCTGACGAGCGGACGCTTTGGTGGTACCACGACGGGCACCGGGCGATCCGACGCGGACGTTGGAAAGCTGTTTCTCCGATCGGCGAACCCTGGGAACTGTACGATCTGTCCGTCGATCGGATCGAGTCGGTGGATCTTGCCTTGCCGCGCGCCGACAAACTGGCCGAGTTGGTCGCCGCATGGGAAAAGCAACTCGACGAATCGATTGAACTGGCCACTGGGGACCTTGGTGAAGACGTTCGAGGAAAGCAAGTGCGCTCGACTCGCCAATCGGACATGATGTCAAAAGCCCAGCAAGACGGACGCATCAAACGCAGTCAGGTGCTACCCAACGGGGAAACGTTCGTCGTCGCCGGTCGGCATGCCTTCTTGATGAAGCCTGATTCAGCGGCTGACGCGAAACTGGGCAAACCGTGGATCTTCTACGCCCCCGCCCTGTCGCGTTATCCCGACACGCATGAGTCATGGATGCACCAACAGTTCCTCGACGCCGGGGTCGCGGTCGCGGGAATCGACGTCGGCGAAGCCTACGGGAGCCCCCACAGCCAACCGTTCTTTGACGCCCTGTACGACGAAATGGTGTCACGCGGTTACAGCACCAAGCCGGCGTTGCTGGGACGCAGCCGAGGCGGTTTGTACGTCAGCCGGTTTGCGATCGAGCGTCCGGAACGTGTTGCGGCGATCGGCGGCATCTATCCGGTACTCGACTACACCAGCTATCCCGGCGTGGAACGCGCCGCCGCGGTCTATGGCGTTTCGGCGGATGATCTGCAGCGACGACAGGACGAGTTGAATCCCGTCAAGAAACTGAAGGTGATCGCTGAAGCCGGGATCCCAGCGTACGTGATTCACGGAACCGACGACCGCGTCGTCCCGATCGATCGAAACTCTGCCGAGTTGGAATCCGCTTACCAGTCGGCCGGCAGCGCGGATGCCATCACCTTGGAGCGCGTCGATGGCCAGGGGCACAATTTCTGGGAAGGCTTTTTTCGCAGCCAGAAATTGATCGATTTCCTGATCACCGAGGCCAAAGGCGACTGAGCCGTTCAATCGTTGCGTGCTTTGCCAGTGGCTCGCTTCGCCAGGCGTGCGCCCGATTGCATCAGCGGCAGCAGCTTGGAGACCGCCCAGTTCATCTTTGTGTCCAAGCTGATCACGATGCTTTGAAAGGGAAGACGTTGGGCATAGAAACTGTTGATCAATGCGTTGTTCGGATCGGTGCATGAATCGCAAACGGTGCATCCCGATTCGTGAAGCCAATGAACGTTTTGCAGTTCCAACAGAAAGCCGGGTGAAAACTCGGCAAATCGTTCATCGTACGTGGTCTTGTATCCGCTGACGTGACCGCCGCTGTGGATGTCGACGAGCATGGCGATTGAGGCGCCGTCGAGCGTGAGTCGCCCGAATCGGATCGAGTCTTGTTGGCCGAAGCGATCGACCATTTCAAGGAAGAAGGCAAGTGATTGACTTTGACAGGCCAACGCGGTGCCTTCGCGACCCTTCCAGCCACTGGCTTCCAAGTCAACGAATTGGTGTGCCCATTGGTGAAGGTCATTCGCGCCGCCGGAGTGTTGAAAGGCGACGTCGCCCTTCCCCTGCAACTTCGTGAGAAGTTTTTTGGCTTTCTTTCGACGATTCTTTGACATGCATTGACGGAGATACGCTTCGGCGTCTGCGTCTGGTTCCACCGCGGCCCGAGTAAATCGATCGCGGCTGAAGGTGGATAGACGGTTTTGGGCTGCGGTGCTGCGAAGGCACTGATCAAATTCCGGCGCGGCCGAGACGGTGTCCAAGGCCAGCAATCGGGCGCCCGTTTCGGAGAGCGACGTCAAGATCGCGGTGAGCGCTTCGTTGGCGTATTGGCGATCCAACAACGGAGTCGAGTCGAACGCTTCATCCGGCCGCCAGGCGTGAACGCAATGAATCGGCAAGCGATAAAACGCTTGCGTTACCAGGGGCATCACCCCGTAGACCTCTGACGCGTCGCCGTTTGCGGGCGTCCCCTCGATGACCAACAAACGCGCCGATGCGTCCGACCGGTGCTTCATCAGCGGAATCAAAAACTCCGGCTCGTAGCATGGATTTCGCCACGCACAGCGTTCGACCAGCCGTCGCCAAGCCGGGACGAGGGATTCCATTTCACAAGCATCGGTCACAAACCGCCCCCGCAACGA
>NZ_JBFHKV010000473.1:0-6109 GCF_041595215.1 Stieleria sp.
CAAATTGAAAATTGAAAATTGAAAAATGCAAATTTGCAATTGGAAGTTTTCATTTTGAAATTTTCAATCTCTTGCTCCGTGTCCTACAACGGGGAAACGGGTGCCAGGCATTACAGGAATGAAATCTGCGCAAAGGAATAAGGTCGTCAACCCCGAACTTTAAGCAGCCCAGGCTTGCGCCCTGCCGCTAACACCTCGTCATACGCAGGAAGTAAATGATTCACAGCGTTGCCCGTTCGGGGTCGTAGAGTGGGGTCGGTGGGCGGTGGATTCGGTCTGCGAAGACGGACTTGCGTCTGGCGATCGGTTACATTGACCATCAGCGGCGATGGTACGGGCTGTCGTCGCGGCCGGACGTGCGGACCATCCGTTGCACTCGCAGGCACGGAGTCGGCGTCCATCAAATACACAATTGCGTTCGCTGAGCTGCGTTGAGCGGTGGATGTTCGCCGATCAGAAACCTTGTCCAAAATATCGCTTCGAGTTGTCCATGGTTTTGCCGTGGCGTCGTTTTTTTTTCGACCGCTTATCAGTCGTCTTTCCAGTGATTCATCTCACGCAACGTTGTTTCGCTATCCAAGTGTTGGACTGTCGCTCGAGGACATCGTTGCGAAACTGTCGTTAAATCTGCGAGAACAACCACCTGATGCGATCGTCGCTCATAGCCTCGGATGTGTTGCGACCTGGCTCGCGGTCCACGAGGCCAAATGGAACGGGCCAATCGTCATGCTGGCTCCGCCCTTCTCCACGATCCCCTCTACGCGTCTCCTTCCTCGATTCCTGCGTTGGCCATTCGCCCCCTTGCTAGATCATCGGGCGCTCACTGCTGCGTCGGGATTTCAACTACCAAAACTGACTGCGTGCCCTATGATGACTGTCGCTGGGCGTTTCGACTTTTCAGTGCCACTGTCTTGCACCCGTCATGGTAATCTTGAAGAATCGCTGGTTACGTTTGATACACACAACTCGATGCTTTTTTCGTCATCGGTTGCAACAGCGTGTTTGGATTGGGTCGTACGCAATCACACCGCGAGTGATTTGAGGATGGACAACGAGTCGATGGGGCGTGGTTGATGAAGTGGGTGATCACTCGCTACGACGCCGTCCGGGGGCGATGGGTTCAATGTGTATGAGCGAAGAATCACCGACGGAGCGTCCATCGTCATCCAAGCCGCAGTTCTCGATCCGCGGGCTTTTGAAATTCACCAGCTACTCTGCGGTATTAATCTACATCGTCTGGAGATCATGGGGCCATCTCGGCTCGACTGCACTCCTGTTCTTGCTGCTGTCTCCATTCATCTTTTTTGCTGAGATCGTGGATTGGATTCTCGGCGTTAAGAAGCGGTGACGTTTGTTGTCACACTTAGGGACTCGCTGCGGCGCCAAATCATCGCCGTCGTCGCGACGATGATAGGCTTTTTTGCTCAAAGACTTTGCTGACGGAGCGAACCGGCGCAGATCACTACTTCTTCTTTTTCGCCTGGTTCCTCGGTTGGCGGTTGCGGGCTGTGCCCGGATCCGAATCTTCGGGAACGCCGAACTGTTCCCTGGCCGCGGCCAGCTGTTTCATCAGCCGCTTTTGGACATCGGCGTAGTCGGTGCTTCCGTACACGCTTTGCAGTTCGTTCGGATCGGCTTTCAGATCGAACAATTCCCAATCGTCGATCGTCTTGCCTTCGAGTGCATAGTAGTGAATCAATTTGTGCCGTCCGTCCGTGACGCCGTAATGACGCGCGACGTTGTGGGCTCCGGGGTTCTCGTAATAGTGATAGTAGAAAACCTGACGCCAATCGTCCGGCGTGTTGCCTTGGAACAGCGGCACGAGTGATCGGCCTTGCATGTCGCTGGGCACGTCCACACCGGCCAGGTCCAGGAACGTTTCGGCGAAATCCAAATTCGAAGTGATGTCGTTGTTGGTCGATCCCGGCGCGATCTTGCCGGGCCAGCGTGCCAATAGTGGTGTGCGAAGCGATTCTTCGTACATCCAACGTTTGTCAAACCAACCGTGTTCGCCCAGATACCAGCCTTGGTCGGAGGAATAGATCACGACGGTGTTTTCGGCCAGTCCGCTTTCGTCCAGGTAATCGAGCACTTGGCCGATGCCGTCATCGACGCTTTTGACGCAGCGCAGGTAATCTTTCACGTAACGCTGGTACTTCCACTTGATGATCTCTTCTTCGGTCATCGAGTCTTTGGCGGCTTCGAACGCCTTGTTCTTGGGGCCGTAGGCGGCGTCCCATGCGATCTTCTGTTGGTCGTTCATGTTGCCATATCCAGACAACTTCAGGTCGTTGGCGTTCAAGTGGGTCTTGATCGTCATCGTCTGCCGACTGGCCGATTGGGTGCGTCCCTGGTAGTCGTCCCACAAGGTTTCCGGTTCGGGAATCGTCACGTCGTCCAGCCAGGTCAAGTACTTGGGCGCCGGTCTCCAATTTCGGTGGGGCGCCTTGTGTTGGTACATCACCATGAACGGCTTGTCGGGATCGCGATCCTGCTTCAGCCAGGCGAGCGTTTTGTCGGTGATGATTTCGGTGGTGTATCCGGTATGCGGTCGCGTGACCGGTTGTCCATCGGGACCTTCGGTGATCATCGGCGGGTTGTAGTACGGGCCTTGGCCTTTCAAGACGTCGTAGTAGTCATACCCTTGGGGCGTGGTCGCCAGGTGCCACTTGCCGATCACGGCGGTCTGGTAGCCCGCCGCCCGCAGCAGCTTGGGGAACGTTTGCTGGTCGCCGTTGAATTTATTTCCGTTGCGGATGAAGCCGTTCAAGTGGCTGTACTTGCCGGTCTGGATGACGGCTCGGCTGGGGCCACAGATTCCGTTGGTCACATAGCAGCGGTCAAACCGCATGCCCTCGCGGGCGATGCGATCCATGTTGGGCGTCGTGATCCGCGTCGGGTCGTAGGCACTGAGGGCTTGGGTGCAGTGGTCATCGGTAAAGATGAACACGATGTTGGGCCGCTGAGACTCAGCCGCGGAGGCGACGGCGGTCACGCCGATGACAGCGCAGAGCGACAAAATCAGTGCCAGAGAGGAACGCCAGCGAGGAAATCGATTCGGTGGGGACGCGATCATCGGCGGATCCGGAGAGGTGCGAAGGCAGGGGAAATCGTACGAGGATGTCACTGATGGTAGCCGCTCAGATCACCGCAGACAAATCTGCGTGAAAAAGAGTGTAGGGGCGCTGATTTGAACCGAACATCGTTCTCAGCGCGACAGCCAGCCAAAGTCCACGACTAGTCGACAGTGGTCGCAGATCGAGAGTTGGACGTGTTGAGCGACGGGAACGGATTCGTATTCGCCCCGGTCGCTGAGCCGAAGCAGTTGGACCGAGGAATCGTTTGGGTCGGCGATCAGATACCAGGGAACGTCATTCTGTTGATACAGCGATCGCTTCTGATTGGTGTCGCGGTCTCGCGTGGAGTCGGACAAGACTTCGACGATCATCGCCGGCGTCGATTCAATGTGCCCGTCGGGAGGTCCTCCGCAAAGGACGCTTGCATCGGGGCGGACAATGGTATCGTCCGAGATGATCCAGTCGATCTCAACGAGCACGCAGGCATCGCACCGGGCTTGATCGATTGCGATCGTCAGCGCCGTACAAAGTTTGACGAGCAGTCCACCGTGTCGGCCGAACGGGCTGGGCGTCATCGCGACGGCGGTTCCGTGCCACAATTCCCAGTCGCCCTCCCAAAGACGGTAATCCGCGACGGTGTAGTGCGGGAGATATCGGGCAGCTTCACTCATCCATCACAACTCGAGGGACAACCGGGCGGTTAGGAAACGAACATGACACGCGTCAGTTTAACATGAGTCGGGCGGGGCCGTGAATTGCCGGATCACATCGAATCCGTCTCCACCTCGGTTTACCCTGCGGTGCGACGCCCGGCACACGCGTTCACCCGCTCGGCGTGACCCCCTGCGACGAATTTTTGGGCTCAACGTGGTGCCTGCGTACCGCGCGAATTAGACTCTTGTGCTGCGAGCCGGCCGTTCGAGATCGAATCGGATTCGGATGGCTCACGCGACTCGCTGCAGATCTCCCCGCCTCGGTTCCACGCTTTTGGCCTATTGCCCCCCATGTCACTGCACCTGAACAAGTTCGGATTCCATACCGCTGCGGCGTTGCTCGTCGCGGCGATGTTGCTGATTCCCGCCGCCAGTTTTGCCCAGAAACCGACCGTCATCCCTGGCAAAGGGCCGGCCTACACGGTGCCGCCGGAAAAGGAACCAAATTATCCGTTGATGGGGGAGTTCGTCGGCCAGATCGGGGCCAAAGGCGAAAAGAAAAAGAAACAGAGCGTGGCGTTGCAAATCCGCCCGGTCGCGGGAGACCAATTCCATGCGATCGCGTTTTACGGCGGGCTGCCGGGGCAGCCCAACCACCAAAGCGAAGAGATGCGGCTGATCGGGCTCCGGGGCAACGACAGTCTGGTGCTTTCCGGTGGACCCTGGGCAATCTTTGTCGACCCCAAGGGCTGCAATCTGGTCAGTTCCAGCGGCAAGTTGCTCGGACGACTCAAACGCGTTCACCGTGTCAGCCCCACGCTCGGTGCCAAAGCTCCCGAGGGTGCCACTGTCTTGTTCGACGGCACCAGCGTCGACCACTTCGTCAAAGCCGAGATGACCGATGACGGATTGCTCAAGCAAGGCGCGATGATCTCGCCGATGTTCCAAGATTTTGACCTGCACGTCGAATTTCGTTTGCCCTACATGCCACAAGCCGAAGGCCAACAGCGCGGCAATAGTGGCCTGTACCTGCAGAGCCGCTACGAGTGCCAGGTACTCGATTCGTTCGGAACCGAAAAGATGTACAACGGCCTCGGGGCTCTGTACCGCATGAAAGCCCCCGACGTGAACATGGCACTGCCGCCGTTGGTCTGGCAAACCTATGACGTCCATTTCACTGCACCACGCTGGGCCGCCGACGGCAGCAAGATCCGCAACGCACGCGTGACCAGTTGGGTCAACGGCGTCAAGGTGCAAGATGACGTCGAACTGGCTACTAAGACCGGTGCCGGCAAACCCGAAGAACCGACGTTGTCACCGATCAACATTCAAGATCACGGCGACCCCGTCCGTTTCCGGAACATTTGGATCGTCGACCGCGGCATCACCACGGTCGATTTCCCCGTCATCGCCTCCAAAAAGGAACGTCAAGAAGCGGCCAAGCTGGAGTGGAACGAAAAGCCGAAGCCTGAGGAACCGGCCAAAGAGGCGGCGCCCGCTGAGAAGGCTGAGAAAAAAGACGCCGCCAAATCGGATCCAAAGCCAGCGGAAAAGGCCGACGCGAAGCCTTCAGCGAAACCGGAGGTGAAGGAGGCAGGAAAGCCGGAGGTAAAGGAGGCAGCGAAGCCGGAGGTGAAGGAGGCAGCGGACGCGACGCCTTCTAAGGATGAAAAGCCGCAGGCCGAGAACCCCAAGTCGGAGCAAAACTAGCGGCAAGGGATGCGGCCTAGAAAGGACGTGGTCAAAAAATTGATTGGTCAAAAAATTGATTGGTCAAAAAATGGGGTGGTCAAAAAATGGGGTGGTCAAAGGGATGGCGCCGGCTCGGGTTTTCATTTTTTGACCACCCAATGTTTTGACCCATTGCTCCAGTTCTCCTGTCGCTGATTCGCCGGGCGGTCCAGATTGATCTTGCGCCGCGGGGGCGTTTTGGCGTACTCTCGTCCGCAGCGCTTTTCAGGTGAAGGGATTTCTGTGCGCAGGCACAAGGATGTGATCGTGGTGAGAGACGACTATTTGCTAGATGATCTCGAGCGTTCTCAGCTCGATGCCACGCGGCGACGACGTTCCAATCGCTCCCGACGCTACTACCGAATGCTGCTGCTGGCACTCGGATTTCTCGCCCTGTTGGCGCTCGCGGCTCCCAGTTTGGTCAGCCACACCGGCGTCGCCCGGTCCATGCTTGCCTCGAAAGCTCAGGCCTACGGCTGGACCGCCTCGGCCGATTCGATCGATGTCGGCTGGATCACTCCGCTATCGATCCGTGGGCTCAAGCTGGTCGGCCCATCGGGCGAAACGGTGATCCAAATCGACCGCGCCGACACCGCGTTGACGGTGATGGAACTGCTGGGATTGGATCCGGCGGCGGTCGGTGAAGTG
>NZ_JBFHKV010000474.1:0-6104 GCF_041595215.1 Stieleria sp.
CGGGCCAAAAAGTTCTCGTGCATGGTGGCTCGGGCGGCGTTGGCCACGTCGCGCTGCAACTGGCCAAGCACTGGGGCGCCGACGTCTACTCAACCGGTGGCGGCGAGAAACAACTGGCGCTGATTGAGCAACTGGGTGCGACCGGAATCAATTACAAGACCGAGACGGTTGAGCAATACGTCGCCAAGCACACCGGCGGTGCGGGGTATGATCTGGTATTCGACTCCGTCGGCGGTGCAAACCTGACGAACTCGTTTGAAGCGGCTGCACTGAACGGTCAAGTCGCGACGACCGTCTCGATGTGCGAGCTGGATTTGACTCCGGCCCACTTCAAGGGGCTGTCGTTGCACGTTGTGTTCATGCTGATTCCGATGCTGCACGACTTCAAACGAGAACAACACGCCGAAATCCTCCGCGACTTGGCTCAGATCTGTGAGTCCGGTGGGCTCAAGCCTGTACTGGATGAAGAACCGTTTTCGCTCGAACAAGCCGGACAAGCCTACGCTCGCTTGCAGAGCGGAAAAGCGATGGGCAAAGTCGTCGTCGAAAACTAGTCACCAAAGAACGTCGACAGAATCATTGGCAGGGTAGTGGACGAGGGATGTGAAAAGTATTGCTGATGCATTTCGCTCCCCAGGGCGCCATGGGAACACTCACGGACGCCAACCACATCACAGTTTCACGCCAGCGGCGTGCCACATCAAAGCTTGGGGTCGCGCCCGCGCACCCCAAGATCCGGTCACATTCAGGCCGCCAACCCCAACGGGGTTGAACAGAACAACACGTTTCGCCCGAATCACCTCGCCATTTGCGCCGTCCGATCGCGCGGCGTCGATTGTTGAACCCCGCTGGGGTTCCTCTCCCTCTGTGCCACCACCCGGGGTGCGCTTCGCGACCCCGGGCTTTGTTGTGGCACCGCTCTGCGGTGGGGCGCCGTCGGCGCGAAATGTATCCCCCGGCGAGGTTAATCGATTGACATCGACCGAATAGACGCGAGCTCCGCGCTTCATTCGAAGTCAGTCATTCCTTTCACATCCCACGACGCGGGAAATGTCAAGCTGGACTCGTCGCCTCGTCCACGACGGGAAAGGAATTCAGTGCACTGCATATCTGCTGAGAAACATTTCAACCGTGTGCGCGACGATCTGATTTCGTTTGCGGCCTGAGGGCGGGGGCTCGCCGTGGACAATGATCGGCCAGAACGCGAAGGTGCGCAGCAAGCCGACGAATTGCATCGCTGCGAACTCTGCATCGGCTTCGAGAAGGCAACCGGATGCCTGCGCCTGCTTCATCCATGTCGTCACTCGCCTGATAAAAAAGCGTTGATCGACCTGTTGGCCAGCATCCGGTTCGCCCAGCACACGCGACAATCCGGCTCGGGAAAGAGCCTGAACGTCCTCCGACGTGAAGAAGTCGATTTCGGTCTGCGCAAGTTCCGTCAATTGCTCGACGAGGCCTCGCGAAGCGTCGAACTCGCACTCCGGAAGTCGCTCGACGCGAAACTTCAACTCCTCGACAATCGCATCAAACAGGGCTTCCTTGCTGTCGAAGTGGTTGTACAGGGTTCGCTTACTGACCGATGCGGCGTCAGCGATGCCATTCATGCTGGCGGCGAAATAGCCGTACTGTTGAAACGCCTCCACCGCGGCTTGCACGATCGACGCTCGCTTGCGATCCGTCAGTCGGTCCCGCGGCTCTTTTTCGCGACTTACACTCTGGGGTTTACTTTTTCCGGGCATGAGATAAAGTGTACCGCGCGGTTTACTTTTGGCAAGTCATGGCGTGGCCTCTTTCACTTGACAAGTTATGCATCTTCGAGAACACGGCGTCGGCTTCATCGTCTTCGTATGCGGTCTGACCATCACCGGTTGTGCCCCGCAACAGGACGATTCCGTCCCCACTGAAAAGCCTCCCAAGCCGGTCACAATCGCTACCTTGCGGCAAACTTCTCCGACAAATTCCCAATTCATGACGGGTTCGGTTGTGCCTTGGAAATCGGAGCAGATCGGGTTTGAGGTGGCCGGACGCGTCGCCGAAGTCATCGAGCCGAATGAATTTGTTTCGCCACAAATCGGTGGCCAGACCGATGACCGGCGACCAGGTCCGACTCCGCTGGCCCGTCTCGATGATGAAGCGTTGAAAATTGCCGTCGAGTCGGCCTACGCCAGCGTCGAAGTCGCGAAACTGAACCGTGATGCCAATCTTGTCACGATTGAGCAGCAGTTGCCCGCACAGATCGAATCGGCAAAGGCCGAGGCCGACCTCGCCGACATCGAGCTGTCCCGCGCGTTAGAGCTTTCGAAACAGAATGCCGTTTCACTCTCGGAACTTGACGCCGCTCAAACCAATGCATCGACGACGAAATCTCGCCTTGCCAGTTCCCGGGCCGAGTTGGCTCAGGCGAAAGCGCGCCAGCTGGCACTCGAAGCTCAAATCCTGCAGGCCCAACAGCAACTCTCCGAAGCCCAGCGCAGCCTCCGAAACGCCGTGCTCTACAGCCCGTTTCCCGGGCTGGTTTCACAGATTCACGCCGTCCCCGGCACGTATGTCAAAGAAGGCGATCCGGTGGTGACGGTACAGATGATGGATCCGATGACCATCGAATTTGAGGTGACAGCCCGCGACTCTCGCCGCTACCGTCGCGGTGACATGTTGTCGGTCCAAGTGACCGATGGCAGCGGAACGTCTCGCCAGCTTAGCGGTATGGTGTACCGGGTCGATACGGTGGCTGACCCGGCGGCGCGAACATTTACCGTGACGCTGCATGTGCGCAACGAGATCGACGACTCCGCATACCAGTCACCGGACACTGACGAGCCGATCGCATGGACGGATCAGATTACACCGTTGAACATCGGGCCCATGATCACGGGCGACCGCCGACAGCTTGTCGTTCGCGAAGCGGTTCATACGATCGGCGGCCAAACGTTTGTCTGGAAGGTAACCAATCGCCGCTGGGGAACTCCCTCGCCACCGGGCGATCGTCTGCTGTCGGTGACCAAAGTCCCGGTGCGAATCACCAGCGACGTGATTCCCTATCTGGGGCGGTGGAAATTCGTCGCGATCGAGTTCACCGACCCGAATCAGGAGATGGACGTCGATCATGATTTGATTACCGGCAAACTTTTTTTCAAGGCGAGAGAGTCAGAGCCGTCTATCGCCGCGGCAAGTGAACGTCCCGATCTGGAGTCGTGGCGCGGTTCCCGGGTGATGCTTGACGAGCAACGCTGGCTGTTGCGATCCGGCGACGTTGCGCAAATCTCTCTGACGACCGACGAACCAACCGATGGATTTTACGTCCCGATGAAGGCTGTCCGTGAAGAACAGGGGCAGACCTTTGTCCACGTGCTCGATGGCACTGAGAGCCAAGCGATCGCGCGGCGAGTGTTTGTCGACGTCGCCGAAGGGGAATCGGTCCTCGGTGAAACGGTTTTGCTTCGAATCTCATCGATTTCGCGGGAACAGTTGCGTGAGGGAACGCAGGTCATTGTCGAAGGCACGCACTACCTCAATGACGGTGACCGTGTACTGGTTTCCCCGCTCGGGAGCGCCCAGCAATGAGAGGGCTTCCCGAATTCGCAGTGCGTCGCCCGACGATCACGATCACGCTGGTGTTGTTGCTGGTCGCTTGGGGCAGCGTCAGCTTCATCACCATGCCGCGCCGCGAAGACCCCGAATTCACGCTCAAGATCGCCGTCGTGACCACTCGGTGGCAAGGTGCATCGGCAGAGCAGATTGAAAAACTGGTGACCGATCCGCTGGAAGATGCGATCGACGGATTGAAAGAAGTCCGGTTGATTCGATCGACGTCCAGCAGCGAACAATCCGTCATCTTCGTCGAACTCGAAGACAATGTGCCGGGCGCGAGGGTGGACGACGCTTGGGATCGCGTCCGCGCCCGGATTCGCAACGTGCCAATGCCTGACCAAAGCATTTCGCCGTTTCTGTTCGATGAATTTGCCGATACCAGTGTTTTGCTGTACGCCGTCCACCAACGGCCGCTCGACGGCGACTCGGCCGTTGATCCGAAGTACGCTTACTCGCCGCGACAACTGGACCTGTTCTCCGAACGCATTCGTGATTCGCTTCGGCTTCTGCCGGGCGTCTCGCAAGTCGGTCGGTACGGAGTCCAGGAAGAAGCAATTTACATCGAGACGGACGAAGGGAACTGGTCAACGCTGGAGCTGACGACCGCTCAAATCGAATCCCTCGCAAAGTCGCAAAACATCGTCGCGCCGGGCGGAAGGATCGACGGCGAAGACGGACGTTTTTTTGTCAAGCCCAGCGGTGATGTCAGCGCGGTGGAAGCGTTTGACTCGTTGGTCGTCGGTGTCGTGGCGACCGGTGATGAATCGGGCGATGCAGGTTTCAATCAAGTTCAACTCAAAAACATGGGGTTGAACGTTCGTCGTGGCTACATCGACCCGCCCCAACGCATTTGCCGCTACGGAACACCCCAGTTCGAGACGCCCGCCATCATTCTTGCGGTCTCCATGAAATCGGGCGCAAACATCATTGACATTTGCGACCGTTCCAAAGCAAGCGTCGCCCAGTTGCAAAGTACGGGTGTGTTGCCGCCCGATTTGTCGGTGTCCATCATTTCTGATCAGTCGGACAGTGTGAAGCATCGAATTCGCGAGGTTGGCGTCAACATCGTCCAGGCGATTCTGGTGGTTGTTGTCCTGGTGTACTTGGTTGTCGGCTTTCGCACGGCCGCCGTCATGGCGGCCAACATCCCGTTCGTTGTCATCTCGTCGCTGGCGATCATCACGCTTTTCGATGTGCAACTGGAACAGATGTCGTTGGCATCGATGATTATTTCGCTCGGATTGTTGGTCGACAATGCAGTCCAGGTGTGCGACCAGAGTCGTACGAACCAGATCGCCGGGATGAGCCCACGTGATGCCTCCGTTGCGGGTGCAAAAATGCTTGGCCCGTCGATGCTGAGCGGCACCGCGACAACGGTTGCCGCTTTTGTCCCGATGTTGATTGCGATGGACGGTGCCAATCGTGAATTCATCTACAGCCTGCCAATCACGCTGTCCGTCATGCTGGCTGTCAGTTGGGTTCTGGCCATGACTTTCTGTGTCATCCTCGCCGCGTGGTTCATACGGCCGCCCCAAGATCCGACTCGTCCAACCGCGCCGCTGCCCTGGTTGATGGGAAAACTCGGAACCGTGTGGCGCAAGCTTGGCCGAAAGAAGGACGCAGCCGCAGCTTCGCAATCCGCGACCCAACACGGCGGTTTCTACCGAATCTACGCCAACGCGGTGAGTTGGGCACTACGTCATCGCTTGGTCACCATCCTCGCCTCGATCGGAATGATTGTGCTTGCGACCCAGTTCCCGGTTTCGAGCGAGTTCTTTCCACTTACGCAGCGCGACCAATTTGCCGTTGAAATCTATTTGCCCGAGTCCGCTTCGATTGAACAAACCAACGGCGTCGCTCGCCAAGTCGAAGAGATGATCCGTGCGCTCAGCCCGCATGTCGATGCCGAAGGAAGGTCACACCAGCGTTTGCTCAATATGCGAACCATCGTCGGCGGAGGTGGCTCGCGCTGGTACCTCGCATGGGAACCGGAGCCCCAGAAGCCAAAGTACGCCGAAATCCTGATCCATACGACCAAGGGAGAATTGACCCACGACTTTGCCGAGCAACTGCGTGCCGTTGCGAGGCAGGGAGATGAATCGTTAGGGCTGTCACCGATCACCGGTGCTCGAGTGGTTCCTGTCGAACTGGCGCTCGGCCCGCCCGCTGATCCCGTCGTGTTGCGGATCATGGGGAACGGGCTCGCCGACGCCGACGAACTCAGACGGATTGCGAATCGCGTCAAGTCGATCGTGGACGCCGAACCTGATACTTGGGACGTCAACGATTCGTGGGGCGTCTCCGGCCAGCAGTTGTTCGTCGCGGTGGATTCCGATCGGGCGAGCCTTTCGGGGATTCGCAACGCGGAAGTCGCTTCAACGCTTGACGCCTACTATTCCGGAAAGCTGCTGACGATGTATCGCGAGGGTGACCGGCAAATCCCCGTTTACTTTCGGTTGAATCCCGAAAGCCGTCGGTCGCTTGGTGCCGTGAACAGCTCCCACATCGAAACCCGC
>NZ_JBFHKV010000475.1:0-6103 GCF_041595215.1 Stieleria sp.
GAAAGTCGATGATGGTTGACTTGGGACCCGCCCAAAACCGCCAGGCGAAACTGACCGAGGGTGAGAAAATCACGGTACAAGGCGTCCCCCTGAAGGTGAACGATCGAGTCGTTTTGATGGCCCGAAAGATCACGCAGGATGGCAAATCGACCGAGATCGATCGACAGATGCCCGACTCCAGTGCCAGCACCAGCTGATCTGGAACCCTTTGACGAGCGTCCGTTTCGAATCGCTTGCGGTGACACCCGTCACTCGACTTGAAGCTACTTTGATGTAGGACGTGAACTCAATGAGTGTCGCCGTTCGTTCCCGCGAAAGAAGGTCTCTTTCGCAATGCTTGTGGAGCAAACGGCGACGACAGAATCGAACTGGATCGTGTCGAAAAAACGACGCGATCCAGTTCGTTGTTTTAAGTTTAACGAATCGATTTTTTCTCTACCGAATTCCACCTACCGAACCGGGCCGATGGCAACTGATCTCTTCGTCGCGATTGTGGTGATGTCCGTTGCCTCACTCGCAAGCGGCTTGCTGGCAGGCCTGTACGTCTACTCAGACAAAGGGCAACGGACGACCGCAAGTCTTGCGATCGCAGTCCTGGCGACGGTGATCTTTCTTTTCTATGCTTCCGGTCAACTGTTCTGGGCACGGTTTGTTCCCTCATCGGCGGCCATCATTTACACGAACATCGCCGCCATCTTTGCGGCCTTGGCAGCCGGATGGGCTTGGCGATTACCGAACATGACCGTTTGGCGGCGGATGATCATGTCGGTCCTACTCGCCGCCGGCTCGCTGGCCGCGATCGTCTGGCCGCTTCTGTCGATCGCGCTGCGACCGCCACCGGTTGGCGGCGATCGCTGGAACAACGGAGTCGCGATGCAAACCTCTTGGGCGACTTGCAGCCCGGCTGCCGCGGCAACGTTGTTTCGGGCGGAGAGGATCGATGTGAGCGAGTCCGACATGATTCCGCTGTGTTTGACCGATTCCAGTGGTACACCAACACTGGGTCTGTACCGCGGCGTGAAGCTGATCGCCGAGAAAAACGGTCGTGAATTAGAAATCGTCGATGGCACGATCGATGACCTGCTGAGCGACGACGACTGGCCGGTCTTGCTGGCCGTCGAATTGCCCTACGGCGTCGATGATCGTCGCTACGTCGAACAATGGGGCTGGATTCCCGGGATGGGCCATTCGGTGGTGGCACTCGGCCGAGCGCCGACCGGCGGATTGTTGATCGGTGACCCCTCGGTGGGACTCGAACGATGGTCCACGGCCGACTTGGACGTGCTCTGGCACGGTGCCGGCCTACGCGTCAAGTGAGCCGGTCAGGACAAGCTAATCCACGAGCCCGCGAATCTCTTCGCGAATTCTGCGTGTCAGCCGACTTTTGGCCAGCAAGACGACGTTGACAGACACTCCCAATTCCTCGGCCACCGCATTCGCATTTCTGCCTTCGACCGCGTGTTTTTGGAACGCGTTCCATGTGCTCGTCTTGACTTCGTTTCTGACAATGCTCGCGGCGTGGCGAAACACGGACTGGTCGTGTTGTCTGTCGAACTCCACTGAGAGTTGACTGTTCTGGTCGGCAAGCTGTTCGATCTGGTCGGTGAGCATGTCGAATTGTCCAGCCACAAGCGGTGTCTTTTGGACGCGCCGCATGGCGTACCGCAATTGATTGAGGACGATCCCGCGCAGGACCGCGCGAAAGGAACCTGTCCGTTGCCGCTGAAATGTCGGCAGCTCCCTCACGAGCACCATCAGCACCTCTTGCACAATATCTTCCGCTTGACTGACCAGTAGAGGATATGTCGAGATGCGTTGATACATGAACGGCCGATAGATCTCCAGCAGCCGTTGCCAGTCGTCGTCGGTCCCCTCATCGGCGATCCGCTTCAGCAGGCTGATTGAAGTTTCTTGCATCGTTCCGCTATTAGTCCTTTGCCAACGCCAACGCCATGGATTTCGCGTATGCCTCGGCCGTCGCATCATCGCCTAACTCGAGCAGCGAGAATTCGCGGAACGAATCCGATACCTGGGGAGACTTGAACAGGACGATCGATCCGCGATCTGCGCGATCCAATTTATCTTTCGCCGAAAAAACGAAGCGGCCGTCGAGGAAACCCTCGACCGTTGCGCCGTGAAGAATGTACTCCACGGTGTGAAACTCGTCGCGTTTCAGGCTTGATTCGGGAGCCGCCTGGTAAAACGACAGTCGGTTTTCGTCAAAGAACGGAACGCCGATAATTCCTGAGGGATAGCCGGGAAACGGCCGGACCTTGATGCCCATCAGTCCGAACGGCGCGACCTGGTGCAACACCTCCGAGTGCGGACGATTGCCTCCCAGCATCACCCGCCATCCGTTTGTGTCCGCACCAGTTCGCCTGGCGCGCAAGACGAAGTGCTGATTCCAATTAGATGATTCATGGGTGGACCGAATCATGATCTCCATTCTTAAATGAAAGTTCCTCAAGTCGTCTCGCTTCAGCGAGAGCATCTCCATCGAACGGTCATTGCCCAGTAAATGGACAGCGCCGGATTGCGGATCGATTCGGTATTTTTCTCCATGGGTGTCGAAGTTGGCCAAGAGCTCTGCTTCTCCGGCCAGCAGGTTGATAAAGCTGCTTTGATAGGGGAGCTTGTCTCGCAGATCCGGCAGTCTGGCTGGGGTGACGTCAATCGCCTCCACTGCCGCAGCGACTTCAGCCTCGGCGACATCCTGATCCACTTCGAGTGTTTCCGCGTCGCCGGCACGAATTTCAATCCGCGTCTTCAGCAGCGTCGTTCCCGTCAGCGTGACCGTGATCAAGCGATCGCCCTGTTTCAAACGAATCGTTCCCTCGCCGCCCTCACGGCGGACCGACACCGACTGGCCATCGACGAGCACGACAGCACCGTCAGGCAGGTCGCGGATCACGACCGTGCCCATCGGTGTGATGATGATCAGTTGAGCGACCAGATAGAGGACCGCGGCGATGAACAGAGCGACTGCCACCCTTAGCTTCCCGCGGGGACGATTCCGCAGCGGGTCGGACTGCGATTCCGCACCGGGCTTGAGTTCGACAGAGGTATCCGCTTGGTTGAGTTGTTCGACGGCCGTGTCGATCGATTCTTCGGACCGGACGGGAGAAACCAGAGCAGCGGTGGTCGAAGCCGACTTCACCGCAAACGGCTTCAGCGCTTCGGCGACTTGCTGCGGCGTGGCATAACGCTCGTCGGGATCTTTGGCGAGCATTTTGGCGACGATCTCGGCCAAGGGTTTCTGAACCTCGGGCCGAAGGAGATCGATCGCGGGCGGAGTCGCCTGAGAATGGGCGAGCACGAGTTCGCCGGTGGATCCTGAAAAGGGCGGATGACCGGCCAACATGTGATAGAGACTGCAACCGAGTGAATAGATGTCCGATCGAATATCCGCCGATGCCGCGTCGCGGCACTGTTCCGGAGCAATGTATTCGAGCGTGCCCAGTAGCGTTCCGTCATCGGTTAAGACACTGTCGGGTTTCCGTTCTTGGCCACGACCCTCCGTGCTTAATCGGGCGAGCCCGAAGTCAAGAATCTTGGCTTTGATCTTCCCGTCAGCCTTGTGGATCATGATGTTCGATGGCTTGATGTCTCGGTGAATCAAACCGTTGTTCATTGCATGCTGCAGGCCGAGACAGATTTTGATCGCGACGCCACAAGCAAACTGGATGGGTAGCGGTCCGTTGTCTGCAATCAGCTGGTAAAGATTCTTTCCCGGGACGTACTCCATGCACAGCACCACGGCATCGCCTAGCAGTTTGACGGTGTAGCAGCGAACAATCGACTCATGGTTCATCGACGCGATGCATCGGATTTCCTGATCAAAACGCTTGCGAGCCTCGCTGTTGGAATTCAACCGTTCGTTCAAGACCTTTAGCACTTCTTTACGGCCGGTGTGCACGTGCCGGGCGAGATAGACGACCCCCATCCCGCCGCGACCGATTTCCCGAAGCATCGTGTAATCCGACAGAGCTGACAACTCGCTCGGGATCTCGGAGACCTCTCCCGGTGGCGGGGCTAACAACTCCGTTTCGTCGGGCGTTTGACAGGAAAGCTGGCTCGACAGGGATTGATTGGACACGACTTGTCGATGAGACCGCAGCTTGGCGATCACCGAGTCGACGGAGATGGCAGCGACTTGGGCTGCAAGCTCTGGATGGGCCTCCAGCAACAGCATGACTTCTCGCTCCGCGGCTTCGTCCAACTGTCCTTTCGCAAAGGCTCGCAAAGTGTCTTGTGTGACCTGTAGATCTCCGGTCGCAAAAATTATTTCGTCGGTCATCGATAATTACTTTGCTTGACGAATGCCGCGAAACGGAACGCCATTGGTCAACTTGCCGAAGATCCGATCACCGGCCACGCCGATCACCGCCGTTTGTCCACGTTGGCCGGTGAAGCGAAACACACCAGTGGATTCCTGCTCCCACGTCGCTCGCTCACGACGTCCCTTGTAATAGACCGTCCCAGCCCCACCACGTCGAAACTCCCAAACCAGACGTGGTCCGCCCTTGACGGCGACCGACCACTTGCCGAGCAACAGGTCGTTTGCCGACGGTTCGACGCCGCCGGGACGGCTTTTCTGTTTTCGCACCTGTTCGGCATCCTCAAGCCGTTTGATCCAAACCGTCACATTCTGACCCGTGTCCGCCGCAGCTGCATTCAACTCGGCACGGGCGAGACGGGTGTCGGGATATCGGTCGAATGCCAAAAAAAGGCCTGTCACAAACTGCTTGTCGGGCCAACGCTCAAGCTCCGGTTTGACGATCTGAAGCCAAGTCGCTGAATCGAGTCGACTGAGCGGATAGGTCACTTCGGCTCCCTGTGAATTGGTCAATACAAGCGCTGTGCCTGATGTCTCTGTCACCGGTCGCTCAAAGCGGTAATCGCTCGACAGGACCGTCAACGGCGTGGATTTCGGCAATCGCTGGACAGCATAGTCAACCGATTCGAAGAGCTTTTGGAGTCGTTTGACGGCATCCAGATCCTGCTGAAGCCGACTCGTGTAGCGAAACAGTTCGGAGTCGTCCAACCCGTCTTCGAGCAGGTCGATTGCCAAGGAATACTCTCGTCGCTGCAGCAGCGATTGTGTTTGGTCCCAAATCGCCTGTTGAGGGTCCACCTCGTCGGCGAATCCACGGATCAGAGGCGATGGAGCGAGCACCAGGACGAGTAAAAAGAGCTGAATTGTAATGCAGAACGGCTTGACCATGGGATCTATCGGCAGGCGGAGTGTCATCGGAATGGTTGGCTGGGCGTCACTAAAGGCGCTGGAGCCCTCGCACCTGTCGCGAGAAATCAAATTTTTCTTTCAGCACCGTCACGCGATCGATTTCCTGTCGCCGGAACCGCCGTGAATGCCGTCAGGAAACGCTGAATGGAAGCGGCACTCGCCTACTTGTCTTGCTCCTGCCCTTTTTCCTCGTCGACATCCAGCAACTCGCTGATCTTGGCGTGGATGGCGTCGGCGGTTGCTTGTCCGGCACCGGTTTTGACCAGTTGCACAATTCCTTGCCGGTCGATCAACACCACGTGCGGAATGCCGCGGACGCCAAATTCACCGGACATCTCGCTGCCTTCGGGCGTCACCAGAACGGGATGTTCGAGATCGTGATGCTCCAAGAAACGGGCGAGCGTTTGGCGTTCTTCTTCGGGCGTGACGTCTTCGGTCGCGTGCGAGGCGCGTTTGGTTTCTTCGTCCCATCTGAAGTTATAGTACTGTGTGACTCCGACGATTTCGAAACCGCGATCGGCGAATTCCTCGCGCCACTCGCGCAGATGCGGAAACGTCGCAATGCACGGTCCACACCACATGGCCCAGAAGTCGAGCAACACGACCTTGCCCTTGAGTGCTTCCTGATCCAACTCGATGACGTTGACCCAGGCGTCAACCTCCCAATCGGGCGAGGGTTTTCCGACCAGTGATGCCACCGGCTTGGCAGCCGCCATTCGTTCGCGGTGAAGCTCGATCCGCCGAAGAGCCGCCTGCACCGATCGATTCTTGATCGCGAAACGGGCCAACCTCTTTGACACTTTCTCAATTCGATCTTGGGTCGCGGCCGGATCCTCTTGTTTCCAGGTGCTGATCATC
>NZ_JBFHKV010000476.1:0-6103 GCF_041595215.1 Stieleria sp.
CCAAGCGAAACCGCTTCCCCGATGCTCGCGTCGGAATCCGAAGTCATCCCCGCGTCGACGACCTACAGTCTCAACGACACCCCGGTTCGCACCGCGTCCACCATCAGCGATGACACTCCGTCCACCTTGGCACGCTGACCCGCGACTTAAAAATCGAGAGAGCAAATCGCGCCCGTTGGACGCTGCGGGTTTCAAATATCAAACAGCGATGCAGCGTGAGTCGCCGTTGCCTGGTCGACATCGAACCTGACGGTACGCCTGCCCGCTGAACGCTTGGCGGGTCTCGCGATCTAATCACGGTGCGCTGAACCCGCACTCGTCCGGTCCCTCTCCTACCGGCAATCGCTTGTGTCTGGCAGTGAACTTTCTGCCCACTCTGTGTGCCCAATGATAAATCAATTGGGTTCTTTCTGGCAGCTGTTTCATTTGTATCTAAGAAGCAGAAAGCTCGCCCCTCGAAAGCGAGGAAATAGATATACTTTCAAACCGTCGACGGATTGGTCACGTCTCGTGACACCAGGCAAGGTTCTTTGACGAAACAAATGTATATGCCATGAATCGCGTATCCTTAGTTTCCTATCATGAAGCAGATTGTTGCAGCCTGGCTGATTGCATGTTGTTCGCTTGCCGCGGCGCAGGGCGACGACGAATTCGATGCCAAGGAATTCGACCCGAAGGAACTCGATGCGACCGTCGGCGGCTTCATCGAGACGCACTGCATCGAATGCCATGACCAGCAGTCCGCCAGCGGCGATTTCCGGGTCGACAATCTGTCGCCGAAAGTCGGTTTCGAAGACACGCCGCGGTGGGTCGAGATCATGGAGCGGATCAAGTCGGGCGAGATGCCTCCGGACGATGCCGCCGAACAACCGACCGCGGATCAGCGAGCCGAAATCGTCGAGTGGATCGCGGCGCGGATGAAGGAAGGTGAGTCGGCGCGTCTGGCGAAGCGTGAGCGAGTTTCCTATCGGCGGCTCACACGCGAAGAATACGTGTACACCGTTCGCGATCTGATCGGGGTGGAATACGACGCGAGCGATCCCGGCGGACTTTTTGAAGATCCCCAATGGCACGGATTTGAGCGGATCGGTTCGGTCCTGACGCTCTCGCCATCGCATATCGAGAAATACATCAAAGCGGCCGAAGTGATCTTGGATGAAGCATATCCGGACGAGCCGATCGAGTACCGCGAAGCCGGCAAGCGGGCGATGGAGATCAAGGAGACCCACCATCATTTCCAGCGACTCAAAGCGGAAGGTTTGCTGGACAAGGTAAGAGCCCCACTGACGACGTCGGGCCAGATCTATCGCTATTCCAATCCATGGCGATCGCCTGACCTGAAGTTTCCTGGACCCGGTGTGTATGAGATCAGCTACACCGTCAGCGGCTTGAAACCGGACCAGGGCATTGCGCCGCGGATGAAGGTGACCGAGCCCGATCTCGATCGCGTGTTGTTTGAACGAGACATCATCGCGCCGGAAGACGATCCGGTCACTGTGACGTTTCAGGCTCATTTTTCGAATCCGCCGGGCCGCCCGCCGAAGATCTACGTGACGAACGCGAATAAGGTCCCGAATCATCCGCGGACCAACGCGACAAGCGGGATTCCGTTCATCACGACCAAGCATCGCCGCGCGCCCTGGCAGATGAAGATCACCAACCAGGACGGAAGCCCGCGGTATCCGATCCTGATCATCGATTCGATCACCATGCGCGGTCCGATGGTGACGAAGCAGGAGCAACGGCGCCGCGACGAGTATTTGACAACCGAGACATCGCTAGACACCGTCAGCGAAAGCCTCTCCCGGTTCGCGCGACGTGCCTTCCGGCGGCCGCTTTACGACAGGGAACTGGAGACCTATCTCGAAA
The DNA here is from genome assembly GCF_041595215.1 of Stieleria sp. Taxonomy (NCBI): domain Bacteria; kingdom Pseudomonadati; phylum Planctomycetota; class Planctomycetia; order Pirellulales; family Pirellulaceae; genus Stieleria; species Stieleria sp. Next base: position 1,870 of record NZ_JBFHKV010000476.1, read on the forward strand.
TCGTCCGCGGCGAGTTGGAAGCCGGCGAGTCGTTTCGCAATGCCGTCAAAACGGGCATGGTGGCAATCCTCTGTTCCAAAAGTTTTCTGTTCATCGCCGAGGGAGACGAAGAGGCGGAACGGAGCGAATTGAACGACTGGGAACTGGCGACGCGGCTGTCCTACTTGCTTTGGAGCACGATGCCGGATGACGAACTGTTTGCTTTGGCCGAGAATCGGCAACTCCGCCATCGGGCGGTCTTGGAGGAGCAGTTCAACCGCATGCTCGCCGATCCGCGTGCCGAGCGATTCATGCGTTCGTTCTCGTCCCAATGGCTGAACCTGCGCAAGGTGGGAATGTTCCCGCCGGACAGAAACCTCTACCCGAACTACGACGACTACTTGGAACAGAGCATGGTCGGCGAGAGTCAGGCATTTTTTGCCGAAGTGTTGCGGCAAGACCTGACGCTGCGCGAGTTCATCGATTCCGACTGGACGATGCTCAATCCGCGACTGGCTCGGTTTTATGGCATCCCCGGCGTGGTCGACGATCGCTTTCAACGCGTCGCGCTGCAACCGCAGAATCATCGGGGCGGCCTGTTGACGCACGCGTCGGTTCTGTCGCTGACTTCGGACGGCACGCGGCACCGTCCGGTGCATCGTGGCGTCTGGCTGTCGGAAGTTTTTCTGGGCAAAGAACCTCCGCCTCCTCCGGCCAATGTCGACCCGATTGAGCCGACTCCGACGGACGCCCCCAAGGCGACGTTGCGAATGAAATTGGAGGCCCACAAGCGCGATCCGAATTGTGCCTCGTGCCACCAAAAAATCGATCCACTCGGGCTGGCATTCGATCACTACAATGCGATCGGACAGTGGCGCACGCATGAAAAGGTCGAAGGAACCGGCGAGGATCCACCCGTCGATGCCAGTGGCGAATTGCCTGACGGCCGGACGTTTGCCAACGCGAAAGAGTTTCAGCAACTGTTGCTGGCAGACCTGGATGCGTTCAACCAAACCTTTATCGAAAAACTGGCCATCTACGGCATGCGACGCACGATGACGATTGACGATCGCGAGAGATTAAGTGCGATCGCCGAGATCAGCCGTGAAAAGGACTACCAGGTACGAGCGATCCTTGAGGCGTTCGTACTCTCCGATCTCTTTCAACAACGATAGAAAGACTCTATGAACATCCAGACGAAAAACTGGCGTCTCGACCGCCGCCACGTGCTGCGGGGAATCGGTGCCAGCATCGGTCTTCCGCTGCTTGATTGCATGGCGGACGGTGCAGCTCTGCCGGCGGCGACCGAACCCAAACGCAGTGTCTTTCTTTACATCCCCAACGGCGTCAACACGCTGACCTGGCAGATTGAAAAGGCCGGCACGGATTTCGAATTCACCTCGCCGCTCGCCTCGCTCCAACGACATCGTCAAGACGTCACACCGATCAGTGGCCTGCACCATCCGATGGTGCTGGGGAAACATCACAACTGTGACAAAGTGTGGCTCACCGGTGCCGACGTTCCGTCCAGCGGCGGATCGTTTCGCAACACCGTTTCGGTCGACCAGTTGATGGCCGAAGTGCAAGGCGCGTCGACTCGATTCCCTTCCCTTGAACTCGCGATCGAAGGCCACTCACTGGCCTGGTCACGCGACGGCATTCAGCTGCCGGCCGATCGCAACGTCAAGACGGTTTTTGAACGCCTGTTCGTAGGGGAGCAAGGTGGCAAGGACGTCGTTCGCCGGCGTCTGAATCGGCGCGGCAGTATTCTTGATGCGGTCATGGACGACGCCCGGCGGGTGAACCAGAAAATGGGCTCGGCCGATCGCAGCAAACTGGACGAGTACTTGACCGCCGTTCGCCAGGTGGAAATCCGCACCGATCGGGCCGATGCCTGGCTGGACGTCCCCCGCCCCGGACTGCCGAACGACGCCGCAAACCGCTTTACCGCCAAGCTGGACATCAGCCGGGTCCAAGAGTACCACCGAATCTTCTTTGACCTGATGGTGCTGGCGCTGCGCACCGACATGACGCGCGTCATCACCTGCATGATTTGCAGTGAATCCAATGGCGGTGCGATTCCCGACATCGGAATCTCGCAGACCCGGCACGGTTTGTCGCATCACAACGGCGACCCCGAACAACTACGTCGACTCACGCAGACCGACACGTTTCTCGTCGAGCAATTGAGCTATTTCCTGGACCAGTTGAAAGCTCACCAAGACGGCGACGGCACGTTGTTGGACACCACTCAAGTGCTCTGGGGCAGCGGCATGTCGTACGGCCACAGCCACGGCAACGCCAACCTGCCCACGATCCTGGCCGGCGGACGCAAGCTCGGTTGGAAACACGGCCGGCACCTCGACTTCAACCTGCCCGTCATCGGTCAATACAACGTCGCTGACGCCGGCGCCCACTACAAGATCTGCGGTCGGCCGGTCGACAGCAAGGCGCACCTCAGCAATCTGTTCCTGACGATGTTGCACCGTGTGGACGTCGAAGTGGATCAGTTTCAGGATAGCCTGGGCACGATCTCGGAGATCGTGGCATGAGGTTTGTGCGGACGATTGAGTTGCTGTTTGCGGCGGTCGTTGCGTTGGCGGTTTCAACGGCCGCGTTGGCTGGTGATGCGGCCATCCGATTCCGCACCGATGAAAACCAGGACAAGAGCCTGCCGTGGTATCAGCCGGTCAAGGGCGAGTTTCCGCCCGAAGGTTCGGCGCATTGCATCAAAGGAGAGCTGATCTGGGTCGATCACGCCGAACGCGAGCTACACCTTCGCGTGGATCGAGATGATTCACAGGGCGCCGGAGTCCAAGATCTGCCGCTGTTGCTGACGATGTTGCCCTACGGTTCGATCGAATACAACGGCCAGCCCGCGGCGCTACAGGACATTCCCCTGGGCACCCATCTTCATACCTGGTGTTACCCGACCGATCCGGATGACAAGCGTCCGCCGATTGTCAGGCGTCACCAACGGATTTCTCCGGAAGCGAACTTTCGGCAATGCATTCGAATCGAGGATGACTTCAGTTTCCACACGCGGCGAAATCAGGTCTGGAGAGTGGAGGACGTCGACCACCAGACGATGCAACTGACGGCAACGCTGTTGGTCGACGGTCAGCCCGAGGACAATGCCAAGCGGTTCGATCTGCTTGAGAGCACGGTGGTCTACCAGGGACATGGATTCGGCACGCTGGCAAGCATTCAACCCGGTCAGCAGGTGCAAATGAACCTCACCTGGGCCACCCTGTACGGCCCAGGCCGTGTGTTTCACATCTGGTTGGACCCGGAGAGTCGCGAGTTGGCGCGCGACCGCCAGCGACGGCGTCATCACGACCACATTCGCCAACGCGGCATCCCGGGGTGGGTCGACGCGGTGGATGACGAGGCTTCGACCGTCACCGTGACGTTTTTCGATGGCATCGACATTAGCCTGCTGGAAAGCCTGGATGACATCGTGCCCGAGCCGCTGGGTTGGCCAACCTCCGGCGGTGCGAAAGATGACGAGAAACCGAAAGGGACGCTCGCCGTCGCCCGCTCGACGCTGATGACCTACGAGCCGCTCAACGATCGCAAGGGCGGCAACATCCTGAAAACGAATCAAGTCCCGATGGTGCCGGGCTGTTGCGGCGTGCAGATTCAGCTTCAGTGCGGCCTGCTATTGGAAGGCTACCGCCCGGGTGAGATCGTTCGCTTTTTCCCGGCCAGTTGGGAATTCGTCGCCCTACCGTCGGAAGAGCAGTTCTTCGGCCGCGAGTGAACCTGCGTCAAACAGCACGAGGTGATCTCCCTTGCCACCGACGGCGAGTCGATCTCCGGTCGGTGAGAACTGCAGATCGCGAATGGGCGCGACGTCGGTTTGCACGACCAATTGGTTCTCCCACGTTTCGGTATCCCAAAACAACACTTCGCCGTCGAAGTGGCCGCTCGCCATCACCTTCCCATCGGGGGCGAAATCGATTTCACCCAACTGGGAGGGATTGGGTTGACGACGCGTCACTTCCTCCAACTCGGGAATCGACCAGACCGAGATCTTTCCGGCCAACGTGCCGGTGACCAACGCCTTGCCGCCGGGCTGGAATTTCATCGTCTTCAGGTCGGCCAGTTGCCGTTGTGCCAACCGTTCACAATGGCCATGTTCCGCTTCCCGCCACAGCGTGATCAGGTTGTTTTCGTCGGCAGTGGCGATCAATCCTGACGCACGGTCTTTGACCGAAAGGAAGAGTCTCGATTCGACATTGACGTCGGAACG
>NZ_JBFHKV010000477.1:0-6095 GCF_041595215.1 Stieleria sp.
TGGTGTTTCTGCCGCGTTATTTGAAATCCGGGATCGCAACCATCCCACAGTTCTTTGAAGAGCGTTACGGCAGTGGCGTGCGAACGTTGACGACGTTTCTCTTCGTCATCGCCTACATGCTGATCCTGCTGCCCTTCGTGCTCTATTTGGGGGCCAACGGATTGTCGGGAATGCTGGAACTGGAATCGCGGTTGAACATGACACAGATCCAAACGATCTGGACGGTGATCATTTTTATCGCAACGGTCGGTGGTGCCTATGCGATTTGGGGCGGATTAAAAGCGGTGGCGGTCTCGGACACCTTCAACGGTGCGGGGCTGCTGATCGGTGGATTGATGATCACCTATTTCACACTCTCCACGATCGCCGGGGAGGACGGCAGTTTACTCACCGCGTTGTCGCTGATCGCCGACCGCGACCCGGACGCGTTCCGCTCGCTCGGATCGGCCGACGAAGATGTCTCCTGGCCGACCCTCTTTACAGGGGTCTTGCTGCTGAATTTTTTCTATTGGTCCACCAATCAACAAATCATTCAGCGCACGTTCGGCGCCAAAAACCTGGCCGAGGGGCAAAAGGGTGTCCTGTTGGCCGCGTTCTTCAAAATCTTGGCGCCGCTGATTTTGGTGTTGCCTGGGATTGCGGCCGCGTACTTGGTTGCCACGAATCCCGAGTTTGCCGAGCGCGTCGGCGCGACGACCGATGGGGCGGCCAACCGGGCCTACGGCACGCTCGTGGTTTCAGTTTTACCCGAGTCGTTGGTAGGATTTTTTGCCGCCGTGGTCGTCGGGTCGATCCTGTCAACGTTCAACTCGGTGCTCAACAGCAGCGCGACGTTGTTTTCCCTGGACATCTACAAGAAATTCATTCGTCCCCAGGCGTCGACGCACCAGGTCGTGCTCTCCGGCCAGCTTTGCAGCTTCGTCGTGGCGGTGTTCGCCGTGATCGCCGCCCCCACGTTTTTCCATGGCCGTGAAGAGGTTTTTGGTTTCTTTCAAAAGCTCAATGGCGTCTACTTCATCCCCATTCTGGCGATCATGTTGGTCGGCTTGACCAATCGCACGGTTGACGGGATGTCTGCGCTGATCACGCTGATCGTCGGGTTGACCGCAATGTCGATCGGGACGTTCTTAAGTGGCCAAAGCGAAACAGAGCAGGGCTGGGTGATCGGGACCTTCGGGTCGGGGTATCACTTCATGGGCGTCGTGTTTTTGGGTCTGATCGTGCTGCAGTTGGTTCTCGGCGCGGTCGGGTTCCGCCGCAGCACACCCTACGTCCAACAAGACGTGGGGGCGGTCGACCTGACTCCGTGGAAAGCCGCTCCCTACGTCGGCGGCGGGCTGATCCTGTTGGCCATTTCGCTGTACGCGGTCTTTGCATTCTGATCGAAAGCGAGCGACGGCGATGGGCGACAAATCGGGCCGCCGACAAAGGGAAGGCAGCCCCCCCACGATGCAACATTGCGGGGACACGATGTGCGCAAACGCCACGATTCAACTTCTTCTGGCGCACACCTGGATTTTGCCTCCAGCGGTTCGACCGAGTCGTTTATACTGCGTCTGAAAATTTGGCGGGGCTTCGCCACCAAAGAGATCAGAGGCAAACGATCAGGGCCAAGAGGGCTGCCGAGAGGCGAACGAACGGTTGTTGCCGAGCAAATGAACTCGATTCAATCGATCCAAGCATACGGCTAGCGTCATCGCGATGGATGCACCTCCAGAGAACCCTCCTGCAAATCCGTCTGACGAAACTCAGGGCCGCCCGTCACGCAACGACGAAACGCGTTTATCCAACTCGCTTGAATCGTGCATGAGTTCGCCGCTGGTGGCCGGCCAACGCTTTGGCGATTTCCGCATTCGCGAGTTGATCGGTCGTGGCAAGGCGGGATTTGTCTATTCGGCCGACGACTTGTTGGCCAAGCGGCGCTGCGCACTCAAATTGCTGTGCCGCATGTCGTCGCACGATTTGTATCGCAACAAGCTCGGGTTCCGCCGGATGTCTCCGTTTCGGCACCCCTGCCTGCTCCGCACCGACCGGATCGAGATCATCGAGAAGTACACCGTGCTGTCGATGGAAGAGATCGAAGGCGAGACGTTGTATGCGGCGGCATTGCGGCTCAAAGAATTGCCTCCGCCGGAAGCCTATCGGCGGCTTCATTCGCTGCTGCACGACTATGCCGTCGGATTGGCGATCATGCACTTCGGCGGTCTGGTGCATCGCGATTTAAAACCGACGAACATGATGGTCCGCAACAACGGGCACGGTGTGATCGTCGACTACGGATTGGTCGCCAACTGCGATCCGGAAACCGACCCCTATGGGCTGCGTCCCTACATCGCCGGGACCCCGCGGTACTTTTCCCCGGAAGCGTTATGGGAACAAAGTTACACCCCGGCGGGCGATGTGTTCAGCTTGGGTCTGGTGATGCTGGATTGCCTGAACGAGATCTCGGGAAGCGATCGCTGGCTGCGTCAGGGCGATTTCGCCGACTGGGTGCGTGACGAAGACGAGCAAACGATTGCCGACGCCGTCTCGGGCATGGACGAAGACGTCCCACCGCTGCTGCGAATGGCCGTCGCCGGCATGCTCAATGCCGACCGTACCAAACGCCCGTCATCACTTGAAATCGTCGCGATGACGAAGACCGATGACAATCCGATTCGATTGGTGACCACGCACCATCTGTTCGGCCGCGAACGCGAGTTGGAACAATGTGAACGGTGGATCCGTGAAATCTATCGCGGCCGCACCGGGCGACTGCACATCCACGGCGAAGCGGGCGCGGGCAAGACGCGATTGCTGGATGAACTGGAGCGTCAACTTCGACAGAACAACTGGGGCCAGGTGTTTCGGGTCAAGTGCCGATCGCGCGAAAACCAGACGCTGCAGGTGTTGGACCAAATCGCCGATCAAATCGCCCAGCGTTACTCCCGTTCCGATCGCGACGCGCTGAGACTCGATCCGGTCAGCGCCTCGCTCCTTATTCATTCGTTTCCCCAGTTGCGTCACGTCATCGTCACGGACCTCGCCGAAACGCCCGACATGTTCTCCGCGGTCCCGGAACGACTCGACGCACTTTCGGCCGCGGCAAGACTGAGCCGTGAACTGCGCAAAGTCGGCCCGCTGATCATCATCATCGATGACGCCCAGTGGTCCGACCACGACAGCGACACCGTCTGGGACGAGTTGCAAAAGGACACCGATGGCTTCTTGGGAATCATCACTTCCTCGCGAAAACCGGAAACCAATCAACGCCAGGCAGCCGACCAGTGCATTTACATCGGCCCGCTACCACCCGACGCGGCGCTGTCGTTCTTGCAAACCGCGGCGACGCGTTGGGATGCCAACATCAATCCCGCCGGCCTACAGGAACTGGTCGACGTCTCTCGCTGCAACGCCTTCCGATTGCAAGAATTGGCCGAAGAGTTTCGCCCCGAAGGGATGCTGCATCAGGTCGAAGAATCCAACGACGCCTCGATCTCGAACCTGGGCGACGTCGATCGATTTTGGCGTGCCCGGTTTGACCGTTTGAGCGACGATGCCAAATCCATCCTCGCCTTCATCGTGACCGCGGCGGCCCCGGTTTCGATCAGCCAGCTAGCGGATCTGACCGGACGAGGCGAACAAGTCGATGTGTCCGTGTTCGAATTGGTCAACCAACGTCTGGTCAATGACGACGCCACGGGTAAAGAATGCATCACCGTCGTTCATGACAAGATTGCCGACGGTTTGATCGAAAACCTGGACACCAACGAACTCCACCAAGCCCATCTGGCCTGGGCGGACTTGTTATCCAAACTCAATCGACCGCGTGATTTCGCCGCCCGCATTGCCGCCCATTATTATGCCGCCGACCAGGACGGCCGGGCATTGCCATTCGCGATCATGGCCGCCGAGAATGCCGACCGCGCCTTTGCCAAGTCCGAGGCGGGCGAATGGCACGCAAAGGTGCTACGCCAAGTCACCGGGGATGCCCGCGAAAAACACTTGCGAGACGCCGCACGGTGTTTCCACGAAGCCGATTTGCCCGAGAAAGCAGCCCACTACTACCTCGAACTCTCCGAAGGGGCCACCGACACGCACGAACGCCTGCGATTTCAAACCCTGGCGCTGCAACTGTTGCTTCGAAGCGGGCAAATGGATCGCGCCCGTCCGCTGTTGGCTGACCTGGCCGACCAGTTTTCGATTTCCTTCGCCCCGGGCTCCGGGGAATGCTCGCTTTCCGATGTTCGCGCGCAACTTGCCCGGCTGGCCGATCAACTGAGCGACATCAGCGAACTCGAGTTGCACCATCAAGACACGGTGCAATCCGACGATCGAGAAACAGGCGATGAGCCTGCACCGCAACAAGATTCCGTCGAAGCGTGCGAACTGCATTTCTGTAGCGAGATCAGTCGTTCGATGGCGATGCTGGACTTTCGAGGCACGCTGCAATTGGTGCTCCACGGCGCCAACCGAGCCCTGGAACATGGATCGACCAACGAGCGGATTCATTTCGCCGCGATGGCACATGTCTGGACCTCGCTGGTGTCCGCCGACCAGACCAGCGTTCAAGTTCAAAGCCGCGAGTCTCTTGATGCCCTGCTGGCGTGCCTGAACCATCAACCGGCCGGCAAGATCACCGCGGAGATCCGTTCCGGGATCGCATTCACCGAGTCGCTGGCGATGCGATGGAGTGCCGTTCCCGATGCCGTCGACTCCTGTGTGCTCGATTTCATCGCTGATTCCAAACCGCTGCGTTTCGAAATCGCACACACCCGATGGTTACGTCTGTGGGCCGACTGGCACCTCGGACGGTGGAACGAAATGCAGTCGATGGTTCATGAAATGGTCGACGATGCCAAGCGTCGTAACGATTCCTACCAGCAGTTGGTCGCAACGATCGGCTATGGCGGAAACGGCTTGCTGTTGTCCGACAACGTCGCCGAACTGCAACAGCTTTGCCGAGACAACCAACGCATCAAGACCGACACCGGGACCGTCGAGCTGATCGATTTCTTGCAGTGGATGCAAACCGTTCAGCAATCGCTTTACCTGGGCGACTTCGCCGCCGCCTCACCGCTGGTGATGAAGATGCGACGGTCCATCGAAAGCTCGCCGATCGGACAGATCTTGCTGGTCCGAGTTTCCCTGGACTACTTCACGGCGTTGGTATCGCTTCACCTGCGCAGCCAATCATCCGCCGGCCCGCTGACCGACCCCGCGGTCGTTGAAGCCTGCATCGTTCGCTTGGAAAACCAGACCTCCGACTATGGACGGATGCTGGCCGCGCTGATCCGCGGAATCGAGAAACGTCAGTCCGAGGAACGGGAACAGGCGATCGAGGCATTTCAGCGAGCGGCAGAACTGGCAAGCCGACATGGTTTGTTTCCGTATCAACTGGCGGCCGAAGACGGTTTGCTGAACTGCGTCAAGCCTGAGGCGGATGCCGATTCGCTCTGCCAGCAGATGCTCAATCAGCGGATCGAGCATCCCGAAAAACTGCAACGCCTCTACACGGTCGCCCCACCGCGACAGCTGCCGGCAGAGACGGGAATCACCGACGCTTAGCCGCATCGCGATCGATGCTAGCCCGACGTGTCAGCGAGGGACGCCGCGTGGCCCCGTGCTAACGCATGCGGGCTTCAATCGACAGGCCGTCAGTGGTCGATGTCGGTTATCCCCTGGCGAGATTGATTTGCGTCAATCCTTCGCGACCTACACTTTCGAGGCGATCGACGAATCACCCGATCTGAATCCGTTCTGCAAACCCTCCTCCTCCGACCCTGTTTCGCACCCATGACTCCTTGCCCACCGTGCGAACCGACCGTCGATTGTAACGAGAGTGCCAACTTTCAGTTCGAAATCCCTCGATTTTCCGCCACCGCATCACAACTCGTTGAGACGCTGAACCAAACCGAGGCGAACGTGCCCGCGGTCGTTCAACTGATCGAATGCGAACCGACGATCAGTTCTCAGGTTCTGGGACTCGCCAATAGCCCGATTTACGGCGCAAGTCGCGCGATCACCACGATCGGACACGCGGTCGTGGTCCTCGGTTTTCGTTGCGTCGCCCAGCAGGCGATCGCGTCGGCATCTGGGGCTCTTTTCAAGGCGAA
>NZ_JBFHKV010000478.1:0-6084 GCF_041595215.1 Stieleria sp.
AGTTTCGAGTGCCGAGCCGCCAGATCGTCACGTCCGCGTGACTGATAGATGGCGGCCAGAAAACGGTGCGCGCTGACGTGTTGCGGAGCCAGCTCAATCGTCTTGTTCAGCGCTTCAATCGCCTGCTCGGTGTTTCCCGAGTTCTGCTCCGATACACCCAATTGAAAATAGTCAAACGGCTCGCTCTGCAACTCCGTGACTTCGCGATAGTACTTCGCCGCTTCGGCAAATTCGCGGCGCTGGTAGGCGAGATTGGCGAGCAGACGCAGTGATTCCAATCGCGGACGCGAGGGCGCTCGCTCACTGGCCACCACTTCCCTGGCCAGGTCTTGGGCGATCGCCGACTGACCCTGCGAACGAGCCAACATGGCCAGGATGGTGGTCGCATCGGCGTCTGCATGGCCCGCGTTCTTGACTTCAATCAGGGCTTTGGCGGCTTCGATGCCATAGTCTCGAAAATTCGGATTGCCGGGATCTTCTTGGGCGACCTGGAACTTGGCGAGCGCTTCGCAACGTTTGCGAACCATGCCCGGCAAATCGGCGACATCCAAGACCGGGCTCAACCCAACCGCCGGTTCGACACTGGTTGCTTGCCCGCTGTGAATGCCGATGCGGTGGTGATGAAACGCCGTGTGGGGAACCTCGGTGCCCTGGGCGGGCATGTGGCATTGGCTGCAGTCATTCTGCGCCTTTTCGACCCGTTTGGCATGCGGCTCACCACAGGACTGATCGGTGTGGCAAGACAGACAGATCTTTCGATAGTGCTCGATCGTCGATTCGGCCGGAACGGTTTGGTGCGGATTGTGACAGGTGATACAGGTCAGCGACTCGGTTTGCTGATAGCACTTGCTCATGTGCAACTGCTCCACATGTCCCACGACGCGCATCGTGTCATCGCCGAGACGATATTGGTAATCGATCCGAAAGTCGGTCAACGGCAACCCGGGTCGATAGTCCCATTCATCTTTGTTGGCCAACATCGCTTTGCCGGCGGCCTGCAAATGGCATTGTTGACAGATGGCTTCGGAAAGCTCGCGTGAGAGTTTGGACGGATTGACGATCGTGTTGTCTGCCCCCGCAAACTTCGGGTTCTCGCGGTATCGGGCGACGTGTTTTTCACCTGGTCCGTGACAACGCTCGCATCCGATTTTCTCTTCCAGAATCGAAAACTCATTCGGGTTGCCGTTCTTACGATCGATGTCACCGACGTGGCAAAAGAAACACTCCGAACTTAACTTGCGTCCGAATCCGGGATGAAAGGGCACATCATAGCCGGGCGACATGGCCCATTTCCCCGTGTCCTGGTACCAAGACAACGGAGATTGGCCGAAATGCGATCCGTCATGATAGACATAGCTTTTTCCGTGCGTTCCCGAGCCGAGCGTGAAGACGATCGGGTGTTCGGTTCGGGCCAATTCCTCGCCGTCGGGACCGCGAAGGATCTCGCGATGAATCAAGTCGTCGCCGCGACGCAATACCTGATAGTCGTTGCCGGACGCTTCGTGATGAAACGTCGCCGAGGAAACCTCTTTGTCCGGATCGACACGCTCCATCGACTCGCTGTGTTTGGTATCCAGATACGTTAAGTGTTCGGCCTCATGGCACTGAGCGCACGTTTTTGTCCCCACATACCCGACGGTCGGATCCGTGTTGGTCGGTGGTTCGGCAAGACCGCGGACGGAAATGCCAAAGAACACGATGAATACGCCTGAGATGATTCGGGCAATCAAGGGTATCGATCCGCGGATGGAAGAAAAGCGACAGAAAAAGTAAACCGCAAGTCTAACAGCTGGAAATTCGACATCTCAAGTTTTTTGTTGCCGACTTCGATGAAGTGTTCCGCCGCACTCGCCCGATGCGACATCCGGGCACACAGCCTTTTGCAGGGCCACTTGCGATCTGCCCAGCAAAAACGCCCGGTCCTTGGGGGCCCTGCCGTTGAGGGATCACGCCATCGGCGGGAACGAAGAATCGGGCGAGAGTACGTCCTAAGACCCAATGCCGGCATACATTTGCAACACCAGAATTGTATCCATGTATCCGTGCGCAAGAATCGTGACCCAGAGATTCCGCCGAACCACGACGTAGGAAATCCCCAACGCCAATCCCATGAAGCTGGCCTGGACCATTCCGGCGAGCCCCCAGTCCGAGTGGACCAGGCCGAACACGATGGAACTGGAGACGATGGCCAACCACCCAGCCGTCCTTCCACCTGCCCCCAACTCGGATATTCGTGTGATCATGAATCCCCGATAAATGACTTCTTCAGCGAATGTCGAGACGATGTACACAGATGCCAAGGCGAGGATCGTCAAGGTGAGATTGCCGCGGAGGTAATCGTACTGACTCATGTCTGCCCGCTCCGGAATGCCAAGCAGATTCGCCATCAGAATCGCGGCAAACACAAAAGCTGCAATCGCGGCAACAAACACGACAATCGATTGCAAGAAGACACGGATCGCGGAACGCCAGCGAGAAAGACTTTGGTCCAGCCCCAAGTGCATCCAACTTTGCCCACGCAATCGCAGTCCCCAGTACACGATTGCCAGCATCAACAGATTGGCAGCCCAGACGCTGCCGATCGATGCGACCGGAGTCTGCCCGAATGTGTTGCTGGCAAGTAAGATCACCGCGATGCCGCTCGCAAACACGACAGCCACTTCAACCAAGCCCGCCCACTTGCTGGCAACCAGCACCCGACCGAGCCGTGTCGCGCCCACACTTGTGTCTTGCATCGCATCGCCCATGGTCAAAGGTCGTTAATCACCGCTCGCGTTGGTCTGCAAATTTGGCGAGCCGTTCCGACTTGTCAAATTGAGTTTTCAGCAGGACATCTAGCCACTCAGGTTTTCCAGCACCTCGTCGCACCACGCCAACCTTGCCACGATCAGAATAATTCGTTCGATCGGGTCGAACGGATGAGCTTTGCTCCGGTTGCCCCTGAGCGAAGCACGGTAAAATCATCGCCTGCATGAAAACAAGACATTCGACAAGCATGAGAGCTCTGACCATTTACTTCTTCTCCGGCGAGTGACGTGTCAACGTTTCGCTTTGGTGTAGCCGTTCGCACTTGTGCTTGCTTCACTCGCGGATCGCGCCGTAGGGCTGGGCTCCCATCCAATGGTAATGGGGGTAGTGCCAAAACAGATCCTCCTGAACCCGTGGGGCCTGCGGATCTTTCGGGTAGGGCAGTATAATCGACTCGTCCGCGTCGTGACTTCCCACCAGTGATCAGCCTGCCGCTCGAGATAGGGATCTTTCAGTGAATGTATTCACTCATGCATTTTGCTTCGCACTCGCCATCCTCTTCGCGTTGCCCGGCATGGGACAAACCGCGGAGCCTCCCGAACCGTTGATTCTTGGCGATCGTCGCGACGCCCCGCCTCCTAACATTTTACTGCTCTTGGCGGATGATCTCGGTTACGAAGCCCTCGGCTGCTATGGCGGTAAAGATTTCAACACGCCGCATCTCGATCGACTCGCCACACAGGGAATGCGTTTCAGCCGCGCGTACACCAGTCCTGTTTGCACTCCGTCGCGGATGAGTCTTTACACAGGCGCGTACGTGTCGCGTCACGGTTATTTCGATGTGCTGCCCGTCCACCTAGGGACGAAGAAGGCCGTCGATTTCCGCCGACGCTGGACGACCTATCCGCAACTGCTGCGCAACGCCGGCTATCTGACGTCCGTGACCGGCAAGTGGCAACTCGCGACGCTGGAATTTCATCCCGAGCACTGTCGCGATGCCGGTTTCGACTCCTGGTGCGTTTGGCAAATCTGGCGTCAAGGAGCCAAAACGACGCGTTATTGGAAGCCGTGCTTCAACCACGACGGACGCGTTCGTGAAGACATCGCCGACCGTTTCGGCCCCGACGTGTTGGCCGACTACGTGATCGACCAGATGCGTACGGCGGCCCAAGCCAAGCGTCCGTTCTACATTCACCACAACATGTTGCTGCCGCACTGGCCGATCATCCAGACGCCAGACGACAAAGCGGAATCCAAACCCGCATCCCTAAGCGGCATGATCGCCTACATGGACAAATTGTGCGGCCGGATCCTCGACGAGGTCGATCGGTTGGGAATTGCCGAAAACACGATGGTGATCTTCATGGGTGACAACGGCACGGACTCAAAAACGCCGCGAACAACGACAGCCGGCGAAGTTCGTGGCGGCAAAACGGATCTCAACGACGCCGGCACCCACATTCCGTTGATCTGCCGACAGCCGGGCAGCATCGAGGCAGGGGCAGTGGCCGACGACCTGATCGACATGGCCGACTGGTTCCCGACCCTTTGCGAACTCGCCGGCGTTGAAGTTCCCGCCGATCTCCCGCTGGACGGTGTGTCCTTTGCGAGTCGACTTGATGGCGGACAGCCATCGCCGCGTCGTTGGGTGACGGGCGGTATTCACGGCACCGTCAGCGTGTATGACGGCCAATGGCGAGTGACCACCGGCTCCAGCGGCATCCTCGACGCACGCCATCTTCCCCGCGAGACGATCTTGGAAACCGCACCCGACGGTTCCGCCGACAACATCTCTCGACTGCGCGCCGCAGCCGCGTCAATCTCAAAGTAATCCGTTGCTGCAGATGACCCGACGCTGAGGGACCGTCCACCAATAAGTTGCCGCTTTAGCGGAACGGCGCAAGCCAGCTTGAAATGACCCTGAAAGACCGGAGGGCTCGCGCCCTACCGCTACAAGTCAATCAGCGCCCTACCGCTACAAGTCAATCAGAAAACAAGTGGGACAGGCGCCGACGCCTATTTTCCGTTCGATCCAGGCCGTAGGTGTGCCTGTTCCAGCTCGATGCCTGCGCACCGAAACTGTTTTTCGATGTGGTCCAACACCTTGGGGTCGTGTAGATCATTCGATTCATTGGCGATGATCAACGCCTCGGCCAGCAACCGGCTGACTTTTTGGCCAAAGCTTTGGCCGTCGCCGGGGTCTTCCGCGATCCCGATTCCGGGACAGATCGCTTTGGTGAACAATGGAATTCCCGACGAAAGACGAAACGAGGATCGATCGACCAGTGCTTTGACACAGCGAATCACCCCATCGACGTCGCGCTTTTCAACGTACAACACCAACGCATCGCGTCGCCCGAACAATCTGGGGTGATTCAGACATTTGATTCGGAACGGAATCAAGCTGCGATTGAGACAAAGCGTCAACGCCTGGATGACATCGAACACCGAGTGCTGATCGCAATGGAAATAAAATCGAACTTGGTTCCCCCGCTCGCATCCATTCGGCAACGTCTCACTGAATGCGAAATAATAGTACGGCAGACACGTGCGATCTTCACGCTTGAGACGCATCACATCCAACGGCTGCATCTGCCATCGGTTAAAGCCCGGCCGAACAGGCAACCATCCCGGTTGCGACGTTCCGCGGGTCTGATTGGCGCTGGACAGTCGCTCGACGAACCACGGGTCCGGCACTAAATCGGCTGGGACGCGATACGGCGCTTCGTCGGGGTCGCGACAATAGGCTGCAAAGTAAATCACCAGCGTCAGGGCATCGATCAGTTTCTCGCGCGGCGTGGCCGAGGAACCCTGCGAAGGCGAGGCAACCGCCTGATCGACCTGATGGACCTTTCCAGCAAAAATGAACGTCGAGTCAGAGATGATTTCGAGACGCTTCGCGATCGCAAGCAATCGATCCTGCAAACGGGGCTGAGCTACTTCGTCTTGACTGTTCGAGCGGGCTGTTGACCTGTGAAGCCCAGGTCTGGCAAAGGGCTGACACAGCATCTTGCGACTGGTTTCAATCAACCGGAACGAAAAGACCCCGGGGGTTTTTAAATGGAAATCGCGTTCCATGGCGGTCTGAATCAATCGTGATGCACAAAACCGGTTGACGCGTTCGGCAAAGCCGGGGTCACACGGGCCGCTGCAGTGCTGGGTATACGAGTCAAAAAACACATCGGCGGCTTCACGTAGATCGGGTGCGTGATCGGATGCCGACGCGAGTGATCGCTCGATGGAGCACGCGATGTAGGACTGCAGCATGCCGGCAACATCCCAGGCGGGGTCCCCCGATGCGGCGAGTTCCCAATCGACGAGGGTGACGCGTGAATC
>NZ_JBFHKV010000479.1:0-6082 GCF_041595215.1 Stieleria sp.
GACGTGACCGAATAGTCGACTTGAATCTCGCGGGCGTCGGTTCGAAATCGGACCAGCATTCCGGCCGAATGTCGACTCAGGTTCCAGACGGCATCGCGAACAACACCCTTGGCTCGGGCCGGCAGGCGATCGAAGTATTTTTCGGTGTCGTCGAACCCGCGGCCTTCGACTCCCCAGTCGCGGACATCATGCCATTGGATTTCGGCGGAGTCGGCGGCCAGTGCCAGCGGTGTGGTCGCTGCCGCAACGCCCGCGGCGGTGAGAGACAAGAAACGCCGTCGAGAGTAATCGATCTTCATACGAGTATCTTTCCGAGGTGGGGAGGAAGGTGGGAGCCGCACATGATAACCGAAGCTCGGATCCGGCATTTGGGTGTTTGCACATCTTCAATCACCCTCCGTGGCAGGGAGGGTCGTGTGTCGCGAGGGGAGGGTTGAGGGGGCGAAGGCAGACTCAAAGCGGCCGTTTGCCCCACTCACGTCCGTCAGTGTATCGTCCGCTTCATCCGTTGATTTCCGACGCCACGTCGCCTCGCGAAGCCCCGTATCCATCGGCTATAACGTCGCTGAAACCGTTCAATCGTTTTTCCCGTGAGATACCAGGATGCCTGACGCTTCGCTGCCGGCCATTTTTGCCGGCATTCCGCTTAAAAACCCGTCGCTCTTCCGCCGTATCGGTGTACCACTGGGAGACCCAGCGGCTTGGATCGAAACCACGGATCGGCGTGTGGCTTTGGTGCGCGATATCGAAATGGACCGCGTCCGTCGTCTCAGCAACGCCGACCGCGTCGTCTGCCCCATGGACTATGAGCCGGCGGGAAAGCTGGACGCGGATCGCGAGACCGCGACCGCGCAAGCCGTCGCAGAGTTTTGTCGACGCGAGAACATGGCGGCCGTCCGAGTCGATCGCAGCCTGCCCTTCGTCTTTGCGTGGCACCTTCAACAGGCCAGTATTGAATTGTCATATGATCCCGATCTGGGCGTGATCGACCGGCGTCAGAAATCGGAACAGGAAATCGAGCGGTTGGCCGAAGCCCAGTCGGTCACCGAATCGGTGATGCGCTACCTCTGCGAAACCATTGCCCGATGCACCGTCGCGGCCGATGGGACGTTGGTGCACGAGGGTGAAGCCTTGACCAGCGAGCGCGCCCGAGCGATGGCGGCCGCCGAGTTTCTCAAACGCGATTACTCGATGTCGCACGGCGCGATTGTGGCGACCGCTCCGGAGGTTGCCGATTGCCATCACGCCGGGACGGGGCCGTTGCGGACGGGCGTTCCCGTGATCGTCGACCTGTTTCCGATGAACAACGAAACGAGGTACTGGGGCGATTGCACGCGGACCGTCGTTCATGGCCAACCGAGCGCGACCGTCCGCAAGATGCACGACGCGGTTGTCGCTGCCAACGCAGCGGCCACCACGCAGCTTCGCGTGGGCCAGACGGCCGAGTCGGTGCACCTGGCGGCCGACCAGGCATTGCTCGACGCCGGATTCGAATTGTCACGTGGAACCGTCTCGGACCAGCCCACGATTCAACACGGCACCGGCCACGGCATCGGGCTCGACGTCCATGAACCCATCCTGCTCGACATTGGCGGGGGACCGGTACTGGAACGCGAAGTGTTCACGATCGAACCAGGGTTGTACGGTCGCCAAGACGGCGGCGTCCGCGTCGAGAACATGTTGGTCGTTCGCGAGGGCGACGCTCAGTCACTGAACCAACTGCATGAAGGACTCGACTGGACATGACACCACCGGATCAAAATCAACCCGATGCCGCCAAGATCGGGATCGTGACCGTGTCGGATCGCGCCAGCCGGGGCGAATACGAAGACTTGGGCGGCCCGGCGATCGACGCCTATCTGCGCGACGTGTTGACGAGCCCATGGAAGCCGATCGCGCGGGTGATTCCCGATGATCGCGAGACGATCGAAGCGACGCTGCGACAGCTCTGCGAAATCGAAGACTGCTGTCTGGTCGTGACCACCGGCGGCACCGGGCCGTCGCAGCGAGACGTGACACCAGAAGCAACCGAAGCGGTCTGCGATCGGATAATGCCGGGATTCGGAGAATTGATGCGGAAGGTCTCGCTGGAAAAAGTTCCCACGGCGATCCTCTCACGACAGACCGCCGGCCTACTGGGAGACAGCCTGATCGTCAACCTGCCGGGAAAACCCAAAGCCATCGCCGAGTGTCTCGACGCCGTCTTCCCCGCCATCCCCTACTGCATCGACCTGATGCACGGCCCCCGACTCGAAACAAATCCGAAACGAATCCGCGCGTTTAGGCCGAAAGCACAATCGTAAGTTGGCAATGCGAGGCTCACGTCCTCGGAAACAGGTCACGCTAAACCGGGAAGTGACCTATGATCGAGTGCATCATTCATCTTGGCACAGTGCACGCAACTCTCAACGTCCGATGTATCCCAAAAGACTTTACAACCTGGACGTCTCCCGGGGACTTGCGGCGTTGTCGGTGGTCGTCTGGCATTGGCAACACTTCTTTTTCTCGCGTGAACGACTCGCAGATACGTTCCAACGCGACAGCCAGCCACTGTACTCAATCCTTTCGCCGTTCTACGAACACGGCGGACATTTCGCCGTTTCCTTTTTTTTCATCTTATCAGGATTCGTCTTTTTTTGGTTATATCACGACAAGATTGCGACCAATCGATGTTCGTTTTATCAGTTCTGGGTCTACCGTTTTGCCAGGTTGTATCCGCTACACTTCGCGACCTTGTTGTTGACCATCCTACTTCAAGGCTATTTCCATTTTCTAAACGGTCATTTCTTCGTCTACGGATTCAACGACGGCTATCATCTATTATTGCAACTGTTCTTCGTTTCAAGCTGGGGCTTCGAAAATGGCGATTCGTTCAATGGACCAATCTGGTCAGTCTCGATCGAAGTCGGATTGTACGCCATGTTCTTTGCATTTGCTTGGTTGCGAGGAAACGTCTGGCTGAAGCTGATCTCAACGCTCGCAACGGCATTGGTCATGCTCAAATTCGGAATTGAACTGCGATGGGCTTCAGCGGTCCTTGCTTTTTTCATGGGTGGATTGACATTTAAGACGCTCGACATCTATTTGCGGTCTAAGTTCCGCAGCCATGATCGCACGATCCTGGCACTCACTCTTGCACTTTGGTGCATTATTTTTCTGTCTGGCGACGCGGCGCATGCCATCTTCTCCAAGTACATCTATCTGCTTGTACTCTATCCGCCGACGATTGCTTCACTGGTTCTTGCTGAAATACATCGGCCAGAAGCCTTGAAGAAAGTTTCTTGGATAGGTGACATTACGTATTCGACTTATCTGCTGCACTTTCCTTTGCAACTTGTTTTTGTGCTAGGTGTATCGGCGTTTGGTCTGAAAAGCGAAATTTTCTCCCAAGCAAATACTTTTCTGCTCTACTTTGCAGCCCTTGTCGTGCTGTCCTTGGCATCGTTCCATTGGTTTGAACGACCCGTTCAATCGCTTCTTCGACAAAAACTATTGAAGCCTCGGCGAGAGCGACACTAGTTATCTGCGCGATCCTCAGCGAGCTAAACAAGAGGCTTGGCTGATGAAGTTGTATTCAGGGGATACAGGACGACGAACGCTTGCCCGAAACGTCCAGATAGCGGCACTCCCAGGCGCGCCCACTGAGGCCCGACCAACTCAAATGCCTATCCCATCCACCGTCCTTCTTCGACGAAAACGGAGATCTCGCCGCCGTCGCCTAACGTCACGTTTAAGCGTCCGCCCTCTAAGCGGACTCGCGGAACCGGAGACGTGTGTTCGGCTTGCAGTGGAAGATGGAATCCGAGCCATCCGTTCGAATCGCAGCGTTTGACGTTGACGATCACCTGGTTGTTGATCTGTCGGCCAAAGTCTGGGCAGTAGAGGCTTTCATCAATGGATAGTTCCGCCGACTCGCCCAGACTTTCAATCCTGTAGATCGACTCGGGGGCGTCGGGATGGAACGCGGAGACATGTGTTGGATCGCGGCCGAGCGCCAGCCGCCAGTCGGGATGCCAGTGCAACCGAGAAGTCGCAGTGACCTCACCGGGATAGCCATGGAACCAATCAATCACGGTCCAGGCGGATCCGCTTGAGACGATGACGCGGCCTGTCGGGCAATCAAAACCGTCGTGCGCCGCAGCGCACCACGAATACCCATCCGTCGTTCCATGTCGCTGCCAAAGCGGCTTCCCTCGCCGTCCCATGCGAAAGCTGGACCAGATGTCGCATTGTTCTCGCGATCCGAGTTGCAACACGTTATGGGCCGACGTGCTGCGGCAACGTTGACGCAGCTGACCAGGTTCGTATTCGAAATTGCCGGTGTCGACGATGGCATCGCGACCGCCCAACGTGGCGGTGATCTGGAGCAGGTCGGCGTGAGCGTGGGCCGGCAAGTGATCACATCCGAGCGGGCCGACGTCAAACAGCAGTCGATCGCCGCGATCGGTTTGCGTCGCCCAATAGTCGACGGTTGGATTGCCTCGGGCGTCGGGCTCCCAAAAGTTCTCCGCCCATTCAAACAGCTTGTCCAGATCCGGTGTTTCGCCGCGTGCCGAGTCGGCCAACAAGGGAAAGTAGCCGTCGGGTTGGCGAATCCATTGCGCAAACTGAAGCATTTGGCTGATCACGATTCGCAGCCGATCCAAGACGTTCGACTGAGCGAATCGGGCCGCTTCGGCACATTGCATGACACAGACCATCATCAATGCGTGATAGGTCGGCGCCCGCTCGTAATGCTCGCCCGACGGCAAGATTTGTTCGTCCAACTCGGCCAGCAGTCTCGGCTGTACCGAAGGCCCAACGGCGGCAGTCCCTAAATCCAAATACGATTCTGCGAGATACAGCGCGGACAAGTTCTCCAATAAATGGTTGCCACCAAGGTCCCATTCACAATTGCGACGAAGCCAAAGGACCTGATCGGCAACACAGCGCCAGAATTGTCCCGCGATTTCAACGGGTGGATCGTGGGCCGCGGCCAGGGAAAGCCAGACAGGTAAACGTCTTGAAATACAAAACGGGTGCCAGGCATCGGGGTCGCGCGTCGGGCTCTGATGACGCGGCTGCGCGAGCCAGGATCGGACGATGCTGTAAGCGGCATCCGCGCCCCGCTGGTCCGCCAGATCGGTCAGGTATTCCTGGCACTGAAGATGAAAACGCCACAACCGTGGCGCCTCTGGGTTCCAGTCGATGTCGGGTTCATCGCCGGAGGCATGGATCCGCAGATCGCGGGATTGATTAAGGAACCGAAACTGCCCGTCAGCGACGTCGGCGGCGTGAGCGTTGCGCTGCGGCCAAAGCTGTAGCCTTCGTGTGGCGATTGCTTGGAAAGCGGCCTGGGCGCCGGGTTTCCAGCCGGCCTGGCTGCGGCCGACTTGAAAGACCAACCGCTCGGGCAAACGTCGACGAAGGTGTCGCTGCGCGGTCCGGTAGAGTCGCCAGGCAAATTGGCCGGGGCGGTGATGGCGAAGAAGCGCGGCCAGACGAGACAGGCGGCGTGGTGCCATTGAAATGCCGGCCGGTCAGCGACGAGTGCCGCCGGAGGAGGCAACAGGGGTCAGGTTCGTGTCGTCTGAATGGTCGCCGGACTCTCCACCCCAGTCCCGATCCTCAAGACAAAACACTTCACCTTCGGAGGTACGTCGGATGATCGACAACATCTCCCTCGCAAGTTGGTCTCGGTTGAAGTGTTCGATCACGAACTTGCGACCGTTTCGTCCCATCTGCCCGACGGCTTCGGGTTCGCCGACCATCCAGTCGAGAATCTCAAACAGTTGGGCGTCATTTTCGGGTTCCATCGCAACGCCGCTCTCCGCGGCCAACACGATGTCCAGAGCCCGCCCGCGGACGCCCATGATGATCGGTCGCTCCATGGCCATTGTTTCAAAGATCTTAGACGGGATAACATGCTCGAACAAATCCACTTTGCTGAGATGAACCAGGCAGGCGTCCGAGGCCGCGAGCACTTGGGGGATCTCGGATTTATCCAGGCGGCCGGTCAATCGGATCAGATCACCGAGCCCCAGCTCGGCAACGGTTCGTCGCATTTGCTCCAGCTTGGCTCCGCCTCCAACCACCAGAAAAA
>NZ_JBFHKV010000480.1:0-6065 GCF_041595215.1 Stieleria sp.
AATTGGTGTCGTACTAACCCAGACTGCGATTAACATCGACTTCTAGCCCAGTATTGAGGGTTACACGGTTATTGGTGGTCGTTGGTCTTCGTGGACGTCAGCCATCGGGTGTTGCGTCGACTGATTTGCGGGCTAACTTGAGCAGCGTCAGAAATCTGCGTTGGCGTGAAAATCCGCACCGGCGGGTTGTTTCTCTACCACCGACACGCGTTCCGGGAAAGCCTCTCAACATGCAGTTCAGATTGCGACATGCGACGGCGTCGATCTTCGGTCTGTTGCTAACGGCACCCCTGATGGCTCAGGACCGCACGTTTGTCACAGGTGATCGTCTTGCGCTGGGGACGGACGTTTTTCGCTCTGCTTCGGTACGACTGGGTGATGTCGACAGCGACGGCGATCTGGATGTCGTCGTTGCCAATGGTCGGCATTGGCCGGAACAAAACTTTCTGTTTCTCAACGCCGGCAAGTCGACGTTTTCGATCATGCGTCCCTTGGGCAGCGATCGCAGAACCTCTTACGCGTGTGAGTTCGCCGATCTGGATGGCGACGGCGACCTGGACATCGCCACCGGTAACGACATGGCGCCGGGCCGCATCTTTCTGAACGATGGCACCGGCACGTTTTCAGCACACGGCGAATTCTCAGACGTCTCCAGCCTGCGAAGCCTGACCGTCGCCGATATCGATTCCGATGGAGACATCGATCTGATTTCCACTTGCCGCGGCCGGGCCAACCGAATCTATCTGAACGACGGCGCGGCCGACTTTCGGCCGGGGCCAACCTTCGGCCGCCGCGATGATTCCACCATTGACGTCGCCGTGGCAGACATCAACGCCGATGGTCATCAAGATTTGTTGCTGGCCAATCGCGACCGGCAGGCCAACGAGATCCTGTTTGGCGATGGCACGCTACAGTTCAATCAACGCACGACCTTTGGAACGGGAAACGATCAATCCAGAGCCATCGCGGTCGCCGACATGAACGGCGATGGCAAGCTCGACTGGGTTGTCGGCAACATTCGGCAGAGCAATCAGCTCTTTCTTGGCGATGGCAAGGGTGGCATCCTGGAGACGCATTCTTTTGGCCCCGCCGACAGTGTGACGTATGCCATCGCCGTTGCCGACATGAACAACGACGGCAACATCGACGTGATCTGCGGCAACGTCGGCCAGACGAATTCGGTGTTCTTCAACGGCGGCGACGGCAAGTCATTCGTCGAAGCTTCCTTCGGTGATCCCGCCGCGGCAACGTACGGACTGGCCGTTGGTGATCTCGACGGCGATGACTTTGCGGACATCGTCACGGCGAATTCCAACAGCATGAATTTTGTTTTCCTGAATCGACCTCTCCGAACGCGGACGGCCCACTGATGAGATCTTTCCCCGCAACCCTGCTGCTGGCTTTCGGTCTGTTGGCTTTTGGTTTGCTGACGCAGTGGGAATCCCTGCACGCACAATCCAACACCGACTGGCCGGCGTTTCGCGGGTCTGGCGGCCGAGGTGTCGCGGAGGGGTTTCCTGTTCGCACCACATGGAACGCTGACCCGGCGGCCGGAGCGCTCGACGGGGTGCTCTGGCAGACCGAGGTTCCCGGCCTCGGGCATAGCAGCCCCGTGATCTTTGGCGATCAATTGTTTCTGATCACCGCCATCGCGGATGAAGGGAGTGCAGAACTTGAAATCGCCGCCGGAGGAAAACCGACCGCCGCCGACGACAACGGCCGGCAGCAGTGGGTGGTTCTGTGCTATGACAAAACCAGCGGCAAAGAATTATGGCGTCAAACGTTGCGAACGGGCGAACCGCGGGCCACGCGGCACGCGAAAGCGACTCATGCCAACACGAGCGTCTGTGTTGACGGCCGACATGTGGTTGCGTTTCTCGGGTCGGAAGGGCTGTACTGCTACGACATGGAGGGCAAGTTGCTTTGGCAACGCGATTTGGGCGTGATCGATATCAGCAAGTACGGGATCGGCTGGGGCTACGCCAGCTCTCCCGCGATTCACAACGACCGCATCGCGCTGGTGTGCGACGATCCGACCAATCCGTTCGTCGCGGTGCTGAATTTACAGACCGGCGAGGAAATCTGGCGAGCAGCCCGGACCAGCGATTGCGAACGCAGCTGGGGAACCCCGCTGATCCACGCCACTGATGACGCGACCCAAGTTGTCGTCAACGGCTGGCCCTGGATTGTTTCGTACGATCTGGAGTCCGGCAAAGAGCGATGGCGTTTGGAAGGCGGAGGCGACAATCCCATTCCAACACCGTTTGAAGCGAACGGCTGGATTTACATTACGAATGCTCACGGAGCGAAATCGCCGATTTACGTCGTCCGCCCCGACGCCCGCGGCAATCTTTCGGCAGCCGAATCGGCGGCTTCAAAAGACGCCGTCGTGTGGAGCGTCGAACGAGGCGGATCCTATCTGTCGACGCCCGTTGTTTATGGTGACTACCTGTACCTTGGAAATTCCAACGGCGTGGTGCGTTGTTTCCACGCGAAGTCTGGCGAGAAAATCTACGAAGAGCGTCTCGGCAGAGCAGCCGGAATCGTTGCCTCGCTGGTTGCCGCCGACGGAAAAATCTATTGCGCATCGGAAAATGGCAACGTGTACGTGCTTCGAGCCGGAGCGGAATTTGACATCCTGGCAATCAATCCCATGTCCGAACCGGTCCTGGCAACACCCGCCCTTTCGGAAGGCGTGCTCTACATCCGGACGACGCGAAGGCTAATCGCGGTTCAGTAGATGGGGGCCGAGACTGCCCAGCTGGACGCAGTCGCCTCCGGATCCGATGTCACGACGAGAACAGACGGGAAGATGTCGATGATGATGTCGTGGACACCGTCGTCATAACTGGAGACGACACCCGCGCCCGTGATGCCCGCGCCGGGGGCCGTTTGCCCGGCAATGGTCAGGTAGGGTTTGGTGATCCGAATGTCGCCGCAGTTCAAGCGTCTCGGTGCTCCTTTGAATCACGCGTCACCGCTGATCCGTCTCGCGCCTTCGTTGCACGTCGCCTGTTGGTTGCTCGTTGATCCTCTCTGCGGGGCGGGTTGGCCGCCGGACTCGATGGCAGGACCGCATTGCAGGTCTGCACCACTCCTGCGAGATCCCGGTGGCAAGCCCTTAACGAAATTTGGAAAAAGAAAGCGGCTCCGTTGAACTATTTTCCCTTTCCCGTTTCGCTCCGCACGGGCAGTGCGACGAGGGAACAACATTTGCACGTGAAAAGCCTCGCTCGACATCTCTGCCCCCTAGACTGAGTGAGGTGAGTCATGCGTGCTTATTCTGATATGAACACCCACCGTCTTGAGAAGCTGGCGCGTGAGAAAGGAGTCGACTGTCAGATCAGAACGGTGGAGGCTCAAGAGGACGGTCGGTTTTTCGTGTTTGCCGTAGACGGTGTCCCGCTTCGACGCCCCGTCTCGCTCGGTTTCACCGTGGACCGTGCGATCCACACGTTGAACGTCGGATCGTGGCGGCGCTACGCATTGGTCGGCGAGCCCACGACGCTGGCTTCTGCGTGACGATTGGGTGTGCGGCTTGGCACGGGCGTGGTGGCGTTTGAGTGCCGTGATCGCTATGGCTGAGCGAATGGGCACACTCTAAAGCCGATATGCTTCTCCGTTTCCGGACAAAATGCTTGGGAACAGGAGTTGCTATCGGTAGGCCTCGGTTAACCGTTCCTCTGCTGAGTGGTGAGAGCCCATGCATGAGAGGTGCGATCGAAACATCCATCGTGTTGAGAGGTCGACACTGAGAATGAATCCCGACAAGGCAACTCGACCGATGGAGCGAAAACGATGTTGATGGACCGTCCGGGAACCGAACGAACCGCCGTGGTCGCACCACCCGACGACGATAAACGTTGGAAGATCATCGATGTCACGATGCGGCGTAATGGCTATTCGGGACATGCGTTGATCGAAACGTTGCACGCCGTGCAAAGTTGTTTCGGGTATCTGGAAGACCGTTCGCTACGCTACGTCGCGGTGTCGTTGCAACTGCCGCTGAGCAAGGTTTACGGGGTCGCAACGTTCTACCATCTGTTCACACTCAAACCACAAGGCGAGCACACCTGTGTGATATGCACCGGAACGGCTTGCTACATCAAAGGGTCTCGCGGTTTGGTGTCGGCGATCGAAGCGCGTTATGGCGTCAAGCCGGGCCAGACGACCGACGACAATGTGTTGTCCGTGTTGAGCGCCCGCTGCATCGGTTCCTGTGGCGTGGCTCCGACCGTCGTCCTGGACGGAAACGTGTTGGGGGAACAGACGCCAGATGGCTTGATCGCCGAGCTTCAGGAGGTCATCTGAATGAACCTGGAAGACCTGGCGGAGATCGCCGAGCGATCGGCCGAAGCTGAAAAATCACAACGGCATTGTGTCCGCGTCTGCATGGCGGCGAGTTGCCAGTCCAGCGGCGCCGGGGCGGTGCTCGAAAGCCTCCGGCAGCACGCCGAACAGGACGCCGATGGCGGCGTTCACGTCAAGCCGGTCGGATGCATGGGACTCTGCTCGGCCGGACCGTTGGTCAGCGTCGACGCGACCGAGTCGAAAACAGACGTGATGTACAAAGACGTCACGCCGGACGACACCGGGGACCTGTACGCCAGCCTCGGCGGCGCCCCGCTGGAGCGGCTGCGATGTCCGACGGACATCCCGTTCTTTGCCTGCCAGCAACGCATCGTGCTGAAGAACTCGGGAATCATCGATCCGGAACACCTTGACGATTACATCGCCGCCGGCGGTTATTCGTCGCTGGTGCGGGCGGTGACCGAGATGACTCCGGCGGACGTCCTCCGCGAAGTCAAGCAGAGTGGTTTGCGGGGACGCGGCGGCGGTGGTTATCCGGCGGGACTGAAGTGGTCCACGGTCGCGATGTCGCCGGAGCCACACAAGTTCGTGATCTGCAATGCCGACGAAGGCGACCCCGGTGCTTTTATGGACCGAGCGGTGTTGGAATCGGATCCCCATCGGGTGCTCGAAGGGATGGCGCTTGCCGGGTACGCGATCGGAGCCGAGCACGCCTACGTCTACATTCGTGCGGAGTACCCGTTGGCGGTGGAGCGGCTGAAAAAGGCGATCAAACAAGCAACCAAGAAGGGGTTGTTGGGACGCCGCATCAGTGACACGACGTTCAATTTCGAAATCGAGATCCGACTGGGAGCCGGGGCGTTCGTGTGTGGCGAAGAAACTGCGCTGATGGCGTCGATCCAGGGGCTGCGTGGGCAGCCGCGGCCCAGGCCTCCGTATCCGGCCGAGGAGGGGCTGTGGGAGTGTCCGACGTTGATCAACAACGTCGAAACGCTCGCCAATATCCCCTCCATCTTGGACCGCGGCGGAGACTGGTTCAAGGGAATCGGCACCGAGGCGTCGACCGGGACGAAGGTCTTTGCGTTAGCCGGACGGATCGCGAATTCCGGCCTGATCGAAGTCCCGATGGGAATCCGCTTGCGCGAGATTGTCGAACAGATCGGCGGCGGTATCCCCGACGGACGACGGTTCAAAGCGGTGCAAACCGGCGGGCCGTCCGGCGGCTGTCTTCCCGAAGAGCATCTCGACATGTCGGTCGAATACGACACGCTGCGTTCGGCCGGTTCGATCATGGGGTCGGGCGGGATGATCGTGATGGACGAGACCTCGTCGATGGTCGATGTCGCGCGTTACTTCATGGAATTCTGTATGACCGAATCGTGTGGCAAGTGTGTCCCCTGCCGAGCAGGCACGGTTCAGATGCACGGGTTGCTGGACAAAATCGCCGAAGGTCGGGCAACACAAGCGGACCTCGATTTACTCGAAGAACTCTGCGACGTCGTCCAGGCCACCAGCCTCTGTGGACTCGGACAGACCGCACCGAATCCCGTGCTCAGCACGCTGCGCTACTTCAGACACGAGTACGATGAAAAGCTGCGTCCCGAGTCCGAACGCATGCCACGTTTACCAGTCGTGACGGGAGACAATTAAATGCCTGGACCTCCCGTTACCACCTCGACCGGCGTAAAAGTCCGCGTCGTCACGTTGAAGATCAACGAACACGACATCGGTGCCCGCGAAACGGACTCCATTCT
>NZ_JBFHKV010000481.1:0-6047 GCF_041595215.1 Stieleria sp.
ATCCATTTCGTCCCGCTGAAACCATTTGCCCCAGACCCGGTAGTCGACGCCTCGCTCGGTGCGTCCCCCCAGGCGTCCGCCGACGAACCCCTGTTCCAGCGTGCCGGCACCTGCGATGGCGTAGCTGCCGTGGGTTTGCGAACTGGACTTGGTCAAGATATTGATCACTCCGTTGACCGCATTGGCGCCCCACACCGTCGCGCCGGGACCGCGAATGACTTCGATTCGCAAGACGTCTTCCAATAGCACGTCTTGGACATCCCACAGCACGCCGGCGAACAGCGGGTTGTAAACCGTTCGGCCATCAATTTGCACCAACAACTTGTCGCTGAATCGGCCCGACTCACCACGGCTACTGACGCTCCACTTGTTCCCATCGATCCGCGCCACCTGAAGCCCCGGTGCCAGCCGGAGCACTTCGGGGATCGATTGGTAGCCGCTGCGACGAATCATTTCGTCGGTGATCACGAACACGGCCGCCGGGGATCTGCCGATCGTGCTCTTCTGACGCGAGACCGAGGACACTTCGACCTCCAGTGCAGGCGCGACCGAGGTCCGCCGCAGCGAACCGAGGTCCTGGTCCAACAGGGAATCCAACTCGCTGTCGAGCCCCTCGTCATCGGCTCCTTCGGCGGTGTCCTCGTCAAACGTGTCAGGGTGCTCGAGCCGCTGGCCGCTTGGCGGAGCTTGGTCAGCAGGCGCCGGTGATTCTGCAGCCGTCGTTGATTCAGCGGTCTGGCCGACCGCGGGGCCGGCTGTCAGCAGGACCGCCGCGAGCATCGCCGCGACGAGGTGGATCCGGGCGGAGCGACGATCCAATGGCCGACGACTCAACGGACGGTCGCCATCGAGAGGGCGCCGTTTTGCGACGTCATCGCCGGACGACCCGTCTTGAAATTCTGTCTTCACCATCCTGCCCCAGGATCGACTTTCGGTTCGGTGACGTGTTTATCCAGCACGCCGGTGTCGATGTGACCACCTTCTGGTGTTGTCGAATGTACGACGGGCCGATTTCACCGATTCGCAGATCTTTACGGGAAACCGCAGCGCGGGCTGACAGCGTTGCGGGGACTTGTCGGGCGGAGAGTCGCCGAAAGCGGTACAACCTCTCAGGCAGTGAAAGAATGCGGACCAGGAGTGTCGGTTGTCCCTCAAATCGAACCAATTCAATCAGTTCTTTCCCGCGATCAAGGTCGTCCGGCTGATCACAAGCGAAGGTTGCAGACAACAGTGACACTCAACGAAGGGCGATCCAGAAACGATGGACGAAGCACACAGGGCCGACGCGATGAATGCGGGCGCGCGAGTCGCCGAAGGTTCCGAGAACCCGCGGATCATCATCATCGATGACAACACGGCGATCCATGATGATTTTCGCAAGATCCTGTGTGACGATTCGCAAGCCGACACGGAATTGGATTCACTCGAAGTGTCCTTGTTCGGTTCTTCGTCGCGACAAACGAAAGCGGCGCGCCGCTACGATCTGTCGTCCGCCTACCAGGGCGAAGAAGGGTACCGGATGGTGTGCCAGGCGATCCAGGAAGGGCGCCCCTTCAGTACCGCTTTTGTCGACATGCGGATGCCGCCGGGCTGGGACGGTGTGGAGACGATCCGTCAGTTGTGGAAGGCCGATCCCGATCTGCAAGTTTTGATCTGCACCGCGTTCTCAGATTATTCCTGGTCTGAAATCGTCGAACAACTCGGCAACAGCGATCAACTGCTGATTCTGCGCAAGCCCTTCGATGCCGCCGAGGTGGCGCAGATCGCTGCGGCCATGACCAAAAAGCGAAAGCTGACCGAAGCCTCACGCAACACCGTCGCGGATTTGGAAAAGACCGTTGCGGCCAAGACGAACGAGATTCGTCGTGAGATGCAACAACGTGAACTGGCGCAACAACAGCTGCTGGAAAAAGAAAAACAGTTGCGCGAATCCCAAAAACTGGAAGCGGTCGGAATGCTGGCCGGTGGGATCGCGCACGAGTTCAATAATCTGCTACAGATCATTCTGTCCTACACCCAGTTCGGGCTCGACGCGACGCGGCCGGGTGAGCCGCTGCACGAAGACATGAAGTGCATTTTCAAAGCCGGTGAGCGGGCGACCTCGTTGACACGTCAGTTGCTCGGGTTTAGCCGTCGCAAACCGCTCTGTTGCGTCGATCTGGATGTCAATGACGTTGTCGCCGAGTTGGTCGGACTGGCAAAGCCGCTGCTGGGATCACGCATCACGCTACGTCAAGAACTGCATCCCACCTCTGCGATGGTGCACGCCGATTCGGTCGAGCTGCAACAGGCACTACTGAATTGCTGTATCAATTCACGCGACGCCATGGACGGTACTGGTCAGCTCACGTTGTCGACCGAGCTGGTGGAACTCAACGAAGCGTATTGCCGCCGGGACGACGTGCTGCGGCCCGGCCCGTTCGTCCGCATTTCGATCACCGACACCGGCAGCGGAATGCCGCCCGAGGTGGTGGAACGAGTGTTTGAGCCGTTCTTCACCACCAAAGAAGTCGGTTCTGGGACAGGCTTGGGGATGGCGATGGTGTACGGTTTGGTGAAACAGCATCAGGGCCATATCGAAGTCCAATCGGAAGTCGGCGTTGGCACGACGTTCCGTATCTATCTACCCGCCGTCAAGGCATGCGAGACGACGCAGCCGATCAGCCAGCCCGTGACCGATCGGGTACAAGACGCTGGTGGCAGCATCGGCACCATCTTGATCGCCGACGACGAAGAACTGTTGCGACAGGTCAGCAGCCGGATCTTGCAGCGTGCCGGATACAACGTCGTGCTGGCCTCCGATGGACAGGAGGCGGTGCAGCGGGTCAATGAATTGGCCGATCAAATTGATTTGGCCATTTTGGATGTGATGATGCCCAACATGACCGGGCGCGAAGCGTGCGGTCACATCGCCGAAAGCAACCCCGAGTTGCCGCTGCTGTTCTGTACCGGGCATGACCCCGAAGTCGCCCACAATGGAGAAGTCCCGCCCGGTTACCCGGTGGTCCATAAACCGTTCACCGCTGAACATCTGTTGTCGTCGGTCCGCGAAATTCTCGATGATCAACGCGGCTTGGGGCAGGATCGCCGCAACGTCGATGTGGCTGGAACGTGGTGAACCGGCTGGTCAAAAAATGGATTGGTCAAAAAATGGATTGGTCAAAAAATCTGCTGGTCAAAAAATGGATGAGAGGAAGTCGTAAGGGGGGACGATCGTACGATCACCAAACCACGATTTCTTGAGGTGCAGTGTGGTGAGTTGTTGCGTGGTCAATTAGGATGTGGTTTCCTACCGGATTCCGACCCCCGCCCCTTTCCCACCCCCACGATCAATCGAGCCTTGTTTGTAGGGTTCGATTGGGATGCATCCCATGTCCACTTCGTCACGCGTTATTCGGGCCATGCGGTGCGGCACGCTGTTCGGCATTCTTTTCGTCGCCGATGTGGCGCCGGCCCAACCGCCCGGCAAGTCCGATCAAGAAATCCTGCAGCCGGTGATGGCCTGCCGCGTCCGCACGGGCGAGTCGAATTCGGCGTATCAGTTGTTTGGGACGGTAACGCCCAGTCGAACCACGACGATCGGCTATTCGTTGCCCGGTCGATTGAAAACCTTACACGCCAAGCGTGGCGATCGGCTTGCCGCCGGCGACGCGGTGGCCGATTTGCAGACCGACGTGATCCAGATCGAGATCGCCGCGGCGAAAGCGGAATTGCGTTTGGTGGAACATCAATTGGCGGAGCTTCAAGCCGGATCACGCGCCGAAGACATCGCTGAAGCTGAGGCGCGGATGGAGGCCGCCGGGGCGATCGCCCGGCGTTCGGCCAGCCAGCTCTCGCGGATGTCCAAACTGGTCCAGTCCAAAGCCGCCTCGGTGGAAGAACTCGACGTGGCGACCGCGGAAGCCGATTCTTCGCGACAGTTACTGCAAGCGGCGACCATCGCACATGCACGACTTGTCAGTGGTCCGCGTGTCGAGCAGGTCGCCCAGGCCCAGGCACGCGTGGATCTGCAGCGAGAACAAGTCCGTTTGCTCGAAGACCGCCTCAAGAAGCACACCCTGATCGCGCCCTTCGACGGTTATGTGACGGCCGAATACACCGAAGCGGGGGCTTGGATCACCGCGGGCGATCCGGTCGTCGACTTGATCGAATTGGATACCGTCAGGGTCGAGGTGGCGGTTCCGGCCGCTCAGGTGGTGTTCTTGCGTCCGGGCCAGACGATCCATGTCGAATTTGACGCTCGGCCGGGTGAACTGTTGTTGGGGCAGCTGGAACGGATCGTGCCCGCGGCCGACACCCGTTCGAGAACCTTTCCGGTGTTGGTGCGGATCAAAAACCGGATCGACGACGGCATCCCGATGTTGATGTCCGGGATGGTGGTGCGAATGGACTTGCCTATCGGGCCCGAAGCGGAACAGACGTTTGTGCCTACCGATGCGATCGTGTTGGATGGGGTTCGGCAATCGGTGTTTGTCGTCGACGTCGGCCGCGCCTCATCGGCTGGCGGTCAATCACAGGCAGCGGTCGTCCGCAAAGTACCGGTCAAACTTGGGGTCGCCCAGGGCGATTGGATTGCGATCACCGGCGAGGTGGACGCCGACGCGATCGTCGTGACGCGTGGCAACGAGCGTTTGGCGGCCGGGCAATCCGTGGAGGTTACCGTCGGAGACGGTTGAGTGACGTGTTTGAAATCCTGATTCGTAACCCCGTCAAAGTTTATGTCGGCGCCATCTTGGCGGCGCTGTTCGGGACATTGTCGTTGGGCTTGATCCCCAAACAATTGGTCCCCGAAGTTCAAAACCCGGTGCTGACCATCGAAACCCGTTGGCCCGGGGCCAGCCCCCAGGAAATCGAGCGCGAGATTGTGCTCGAGCAGGAAGAACAACTGCAAGGTGTCGAGGGGTTGGTCAAGCTGTCTTCCAATTGCAGCGTTTCTTCGGCGGAGGTCACGCTGGAGTTTGAGATCGGAACGAACATCGACGATGCCCTGGCGCGGGTCAACACGCGTTTGCAGCAGGTCCGTGAGTATCCGTTGGACGCCAGTGAACCGGTCATCGAAGCGTCGGATCTGAGCGCCCAGCCGATCGCACGATTTGCGTTGACGCCGCGACCGCCGACCAGTCAGGCGATCGCCGAATTCCAGTCGGCCCATCCCCAGATCGCAGAGATTCTCGAACCGGCAAGGCGGGCAAGCAATTCAGCCCTGCGTGTGTTTCGTCTGCAAAATTGTTTGGACGAGCATCTCGCCACGCACCCGGAACTGGAAGCGTTGCGACCGCCCCCGGTCGATTTGGAAAAGCTCCGCAAGTTGTCGGAGGATTTTGTCGAGGCGAGATTGGAACGCGTTCCGGGGGTGTCGAACGCCGAGACCCGGGGCGGCCGCGAACAAGAGCTGCAGGTGATCGTCGATCCGGCCAAGTTGGCGACGCGGCAAATTACGATTCGGCAAGTCCGCGAGGCGCTCAATCGTCAAAACAGCGACACGACCGCCGGTGACTTTTTCCAAGGCAAACGGACTTGGGTGATTCGCACGCTGGGCCAGTTTCGCGACCCCGAGCAAGTCAAGCAACAATTGCTTGTCTCCGATGGCAACACACGCGTCTACGTCGGCGATGTCGCGGAAGTCAAACTGGGATACAAAGACCGCGAGAGCATCGCGCGGCGCTATGGAACCGAAAGCATCAGTCTGAGTGTCGGACGGGTGAGCGGCGCCAACGTGATGGAAGTGATGAAGGGGTTGCGGGTTGCCAATCGTGAATTGAACGAAGGGATTCTCAAACGCGAAGGGTTGGAACTGTTTCAGTACTACGATGAGACCGAATACATCGAATCGGCGATCGCGTTGGTGGTGCAAAACATGCTGATCGGCAGCGCTGCGACGATCATCATCTTGATGTTGTTTCTGCATTTCGGACGCGCCACGGTGTTGGCCAGCGTGGCGATCGCGGCGACCGCCGTCGCGTCGGTGTACGTCTCGCCCTGGTTCTACGTCGGTACCGTCGTGCTGATTTTCGTCTTGGGCTATCGCATCGCACGCGGTGCATTGG
>NZ_JBFHKV010000482.1:0-6042 GCF_041595215.1 Stieleria sp.
GAAAATTCGTGACCAAGGTTTCGCGGTATTGACCATCGACGTGGGGACGGGCGAGCCGCCTCGCATCACGCCCGATGTCACACGCGACGAGTTGCTCTCGAGCATCGACGCGGATTTGAAGCCGATCGCCGGCGACCGCGGTGCTTGTGTGGCGTTGATGGGGCGCGCCGCGGCGGCGGCGTTGCCGAGCCTGGCGGCGGAAGGGCGGATCGACGCCGTGTTATCGCTCGGCGGAGGCGGCGGCACCTCGATCGCGACCGCTGCGATGCGCGCCTTGCCGATCGGATTCCCCAAACTGATGGTCTCGACCGTCGCCAGCGGTGACACGTCTGCCTACATCGGCACCAAAGACATTGTGATGATGCCCAGTGTCGTTGATGTTGCGGGGCTGAATCGTATTTCGCAACTCGTGTTCACGCGCGCCGCGGGCGCGATTTGTGGCATGGTCCAGGCGGAGGTCGAGTCGGACGCGGCGAAACCGATCATCGTCGCCAGCATGTTCGGCAACACCACCAAGTGCATCGAGATCGCAAAACCGATTTTGGAGAATGCCGGCTACGAGGTGTTAGTGTTTCATGCGACCGGCATCGGTGGACGGGCCATGGAAGATCTGATCGCCAGCGGGATGGTTGCCGGCGTGTTGGACATCACGACGACCGAGCTGGCCGATGAATTGCTGGGCGGCATCATGTCCGCCGGGCCGAATCGGTTGGAAGCTGCGGCGAAAGCGGGATTGCCGACCGTCATCGCGCCGGGATGTTTGGACATGGCCAACTTTGGCCCGCGCAGCACCGTCCCGGACCGCTACCGGTCGCGGCTGATCTATGAACACAATCCCGACAACACGTTGGTCAGAACGACGGCGGAGGAATCGGCGCGACTCGGACGCACCCTCGCCGAACAGGTGGACCGCTACGGCGACCACGTGACCGTGATGATTCCGACCAGGGCGATCAGTGTGATCAGCGCCCCAGGCCGGCCGTTTCACGATCCCGGTGCCGATGCGGCCCTGTTTGAAGCGATTGGAAAAACCCGCCAGCCCGTCGTTCGAATCGACTGTGAAATCAACGACAAAGCATTCGCCTCGGCCGCAGCCAACGAGTTGTTGCGGCTGTTGGCCAATGGCTAGCGTGGGATGCGACCGAACGAATCGTGCACCGCGGGTGGCAATGGGGTACGATGGCTGCCCCCCGCGTTCGTTCTTCTACCGCAAGCGTCATTCTTCCCCACCAATTTCTGCAGCAACCATGCACAATCGATTCGCCCTGCTGAGCTTAATGCTGTTGTCCGTCAGCGCGTTGTTTTCATCAGCGTTGGACGCCGCCCCATCGGCTCCCAACATCGTTTTGATCTTTGTTGACGATATGGGCTACGGTGATCTGGCGTGTTACGGAAACACCAAGAACAAGACGCCCCACCTCGATCGACTTGCTGCCGAAGGCCAGCGTTGGACGAGTTTTTATTCTTCCGGTTCAACCTGTGTGCCGAGCCGAAAAGGGTTGATGAGTGGCCGACATCCGGTGTTCATTCCCCGCCAGGCAAACGGGCTGAAGGACGATCGCAGTGCCCTGATGCCGGCGATGCTCAAACGGCAGGGTTATGCGACGGCCATTCTTGGCAAATGGCACCTGGCAGGTTACCCCAAAGACTTTACCGTTGACCCGATGCATCCTTTGGAATGTGGTTTTGACTATCACTATGGCACCCCGGGCAGCAACGATGTGCCGCCCCCGCCGGGCAAGAAGCAGACGCGTGAGGTGTTTGACAACTGTGACAAGTTCTCGTTTCCGGTCCCGCTGATTCGCGGCCGCGAGGTGGTCGAGTTTCCGGTCAACCAGGAACTGCTCACACGCCGTTACACCGAAGAAGCGGTGAAATGGATTGAGCAACAGAAAGACAATCGCTTCTTTCTGTATCTGGCCCACAACATGCCGCACGCGCCGATCTTTGCCTCACCCGAATTTCAGAATCGAAGTGCGGGGGGCCGGTTCGGAGATGTGGTCGAAGAAATCGATTGGTCAGTCGGCCAAGTCGTCGAGACGGTTCGTCGCTTGGGGATCGAGAAGGAAACGCTGATCGTCTTTACCAGTGACAACGGCCCGTGGTCCTGTTTCGGGCCGCACGGCGGCACCGCCGGTCCGTTGCGTGGCGAGAAAGCGACGACTTGGGAAGGTGGCCAGCGAGTTCCGACGATTTTCTATTGGCCCGGAACAATCAAGCCGGCCACGATCGACGGTATCGGGGCGAACTTGGACCTGTACGCGACGTTCGCGTCACTCACCGGCGGCAGCGAACCATCCGACAAGCCAGGGTACATCTCCACTGATCTCAGCCCCACCTTGCTTGAGGGCAAGCCGAGTGCGCGACAGACATGGGCCTATCATCAAAACGCGTTTCGATCGGGCCGCTACAAGATTCACGTCGCAAGCAGCCTGCCCACCGATCCGGTGACCCGTCGCCGACGTCCCATCACCACGTACGACACACCGTTGTTGTTCGATCTGAACGCCGATCTCGGCGAGCAGGATGACATCGCCGAGCAGCATCCCGAGGTGGTCGCCCGCTTGGTCAACGAAATGAAAGCGTTCCACGGCAAATAGTGCTGATGAGGTCAGCCTTCTGCGACGAGGTCGTGCGGTTATTGCATCGTTGATCACAATGGGTTTTCGTCACTCTCACCTGGGCATTGGTATCTACACATCTTTTGAATGTCAGATTGGTTTTGAGTGGACGGTTTCGGCCAACGGCCGTCTACATCCATAGCCTTGGGCATCGCCCAAGGTCCGCTAACGAGAATGAGAGGGATTGGCCAAGGGCCATACACAAATGCCTCGTCAAACGCAAATGTTGTGCATGGCCGTTGGCCAAAGTTCACCTCAGGGCGATGAGGTTCCTGGGGCGGCGCAACCCTCGCAAATGCTCGGTTTGCTTGCCCCAGGCTAGGGATATGCATGCCCTTTGGGCAAAAAGCGACCGACCGATCGACCCCCCCTCGCTTCGATCGACCCTCCTGGCAGGAGGGTGACTTGAAAACCGCATGACCTCGACGAGCGGGAGTGGGCGCCGTCTCAGCAGCCAAACGCGATCGCTCAGGCGCGTTCCAATTGTGCGCCGTAGGGTCCTTGATCGAGCCAGAAACTGCGTTCCTCGCCCTGTTCATTGGCTTGCCAGCAGTACCCGGCATCGACGTCCAGGCAGGTGAGCCAACCGCCTTTACACGCCGCCGTATCGATACACACGGCATGTCCCATGTCCAGCGGCGCGCCGCTGCGTTGCGGCGTGTGCCCGCAAACCATCACGCGGCCGGATCGGTGGGGGGCTCGTTCGGCAGACGATTCCCAATAGAGCATGTGGCTCGGTTGCTCGTCCAATTCCATTTCGGGGTAGGCGTTGGCGTGAACGAAAAAATGGTTCTTGCCGACATGAAAGGACTTCAGCTTGGTCGACAGGAATTCCCAGTGCCGTTTGGGGATCTGTTCGACATGGTCGATGCCGTACGACGCCAGAACCGCGTCGCCGCCGCAGGCACGCCATTCGACATGCCGGTTGAAAGACTTCCTTGCCGCCAGCATCATCACTTCATGATTGCCTCGAAGTGCAACCAAACCGTGTTCCTGGCGATCGATCAACCAGTCCAGCACACTGCGTGTATCAGGGCCTCGATCGACGAAATCCCCGAGCGTGATGATTTGATCGTCCGGCGTAAACTTCGCGGCCGATTCCAATCGCTTCAGCGACTGGTAGCATCCATGTATATCCCCGATCGCCAGTGTACGCATTTCCGCTACGCCAACAATACTTTGATCAAAGCCCCATGACATCCGTCGCGCGACGGCCCAGCTAAAGTGATACCACGTTCGACGATCTTATTCAAAGCCAAATCCAGACTCGCTGGACAGCGATGCGTGTGGCGCTGTTCCGCTATCGCTGATCGGATTCGACCGACAACAGTTGCCACTGAGCGGGCACTTCGATCGATTCGGGGTAATACGAATTCAACAGGGCGTGCGAAAGTGCGGTGCTGCGGGAAGGTGTCAGAACAACTCGCGCATCAACCATTCCCTCTTGATCGGCCCGCTCCGAGAGCGTTTGCACCAGGCGAGCGTCACCGATCATGCCTTCCACTTCGTATTGGCTGGTTTCACCAGCCGGGACTACCCACACGGGTCGCGAGTGTGGTTGATCGGAATCCGCGAAATAGACGTCGACTTCCATGGCCAATCCCACCGGCAGTGGACGCTTCAGCTCCAGATACGGAATCCGGAGTTTTGCAACACGTTGAAATCCTCCTGCTTCGGTCGGCTGGGAATACACGCGTTCTCTCCCCCGGGCGATCGGCAATGCTCGGATTCCAGAAACGACGAGTTCGCGAAGTTGATTGGACATCGCGGCCGCCAGTGGGTCGGGTTGAGCAGGAACGATCGTCAATGGAATCTTTCCAGAACTGAGCTGTCCGGTGATTGGCTGCGCGGTGATTGGCTGCGCGGTGATTGGCTGCGCGGTGACGGTCAACGTGTAGTCAAGTTGGTACTCGATCGTGTGATCTCCCAGCGACTCATCGCCGAGTGAAAC
The DNA here is from genome assembly GCF_041595215.1 of Stieleria sp. Taxonomy (NCBI): domain Bacteria; kingdom Pseudomonadati; phylum Planctomycetota; class Planctomycetia; order Pirellulales; family Pirellulaceae; genus Stieleria; species Stieleria sp. The sequence continues at coordinate 4,573 of NZ_JBFHKV010000482.1, forward strand.
TCCGGGCAAGTTAGATCGCCAGCCGCTGCTGGGCATCGTTACTACGGGTTTGCCATCCAGTTGCGAACGCGTCTCGGTCACGACGCCGGCGACGGTCGGATCATCGAACAGCAGGAATCCGAAAGGGATCGCGCCGTTTCCCCAGATCTCGACGGGCACCCCGATGGGATACTCTTTGCGGATCGCAGGCACAAATTCGTACCCTTTGACGATGCGGATCCATTGTTCCATCGACAGTTTCGTGCGTCGCTGCCGAATCAATTCCGCAGCCAGCCTGGCGGGTCGAACGGGCGCTTTCAGCATCAGGTCGATCGCCGCATCGAGCGAGATCGGCAACGCATTGTCCAGTACTGCGAGCGTTTGTTCGGAGAGAAAGACGGTAGCGTGATGGTCAAATTCGAGCTGATGCAGCTTGGGATGCCGCCGAATGTATTCACGGTACGTCAGCGGGACCATTGAACGGAACAAGGCTTGCGGTGACCCCTCGGCCGGCGGCTCATCACCGTAAGACGTTTGCAGGACGGAATCAGGACTACGATTCTCGGGGGCATTGAGGTCTTCCAGAAGACGATCTTGGAGCTGTTGCTTGATGGCTTTGAAGGCAGCCTGTTCCTCAGCCGTCCGAACGCGCTTCGGATGGACAAGCTGCGACACGGGCCGATCGCTGGTGGCGTCGGGAGTTTGCTGGACGTTTGCCATTGATTCTGACGCCGCGTCGGGCGTGTTGGCGATGCGTTTTCCGGGACGCGCACCACGAAGCTTCTGGAACAGCTTGACTTGATCGGGCGACAAAATCTCCCGAATCTCATTCCACGTCTTTTGATGCGAAAGCCAGCCGAGTTGAATCTTTTCGCGTCGCGCCTTCTCCAAATGCGATCCAGCTTGTTCGCTCACGCGTCGTGGTTCGTCGGCGGCCCGATCGCTTTGGGCGGCCCGATCGCTTTGGGCGGCCAGTCTGCGGGTGTTCTCGGCAATCCTCTTGGCGTGCTTGGCGATCGCGTCTCGGATCCTTGTCGTTTGATCGGTTGACAGGTCGAGTCGCGTGACAAGATCCGATTCGAGAAACGCTCGGTATCCGCGACGTTGGATGACCAACTGGTCGACTCGATGCTGCTGGGTTTCACTGAGTAGGTTTCGCGTCTCCAGCTCCGCGCGGTGCCAGTGTTGCTGTCGGTCGGAGAGCGGTCCTTTGGGAGTACTTGCGGTGGTCAGGCGATAGATCGCGGCGATCGCAGAGATTTGTTCTGACGACAATCCGGCGTCGGTCCCGGCCTTGACGTCAGCGGCGATGCGTACCCATTCCCAGCCCACACCGTTGGATCGGACGTGCCCGAGATGACTGTAGGGATCTGGCCAAAACCAATCGTCGATCAGCTGTGTGATCGTGGTCGGTCGCTTTGCTTCACCGCGCAGGGGTTCTTCGACGGCCACTGCGGGCAGGGCGAAAACCACTGCCACGCCGATGCATCC
>NZ_JBFHKV010000483.1:0-6040 GCF_041595215.1 Stieleria sp.
GCCCCGGAACGATTTCCAAGCGTTCCCCAATGCCCGAATCGGCTAAAGCCTAGTTTTCCGCCGCACCTTGGTTTTCGGGTAGGCGGTAGTGGACGAGGCGACGAGTCCTTGCCAATGTGTGCTGACTGCAGAGGACTCGTCGATTCGTCCACTACCGGACAATTTAGCTGATACGGACCACTGGGCACCAACGGCACGTGTCCGAGGCACCTCTGCACCTTCGGATTGTAACTTCCCGAGGGGCCTTCCCGCAGCGTTTTTTGGGGTTTTCGTCCGCCGGCCGACCGGGACAGCGGTGCCAGGACCCGAAATCCGCTCAACCCGATCGCGATCCCTGCCGATACCATACTTGACTAATCGGATCAACTTTCTATTGTTATCCGGTTGTGTGGCCGCAGGAGCGGCCGGTATCGAGTTTTCTGCCTTCCTGAAAGTCTGACGATGAAACCCGTCTCGACCGCCGAACCTTCCACCGAACCGGAGCCGGAGCGAGCTGCCGGTGGACAAAACGCAGTGCCAGTGGCCGCGTCGCTTCCCGTTGTCACCGTTCAAGACGCCGGCAGCCGTGATGCCGACAGCCAGGACGCCGACAGCCAACCCGTGGAGGATGAATTGCAGGGGGCGCTGGCGGCGGATCCTCCGCTGGCGCCGACGGAGGAGTTTTTGGCAGAATTGGCCGACCACAGTCAGCGGCTGGAAACCGCCAGTCCGCAGGAGATCCTGGCTTGGGCGGTGGAGCGTTTTGCCCCCAGGTTTTCGATGGCGACCGCGTTTGGTCCCGAAGGGATGACGATCATCCACATGCTCAGCGAGATCGCTCCCGAAACGCCGATTTTTAACTTGGAAACCGGTTACCAGTTCAAAGAAACACTTCAGTTGCGTGAAACGGTCAAGCAGCGATACGGGATCGAAGTTGAATTCAAGTACCCGCAGCAAACGGTGCAGGAATACGAAGCGGCCAACGGCGGACCGGTTTACAAGACGGATCCGAACCGATGCTGTTTCGATCGCAAGCTGCGTGTTTTGAAAGAGGCCGCGCGGGGGCTGCACGCGTGGGCCAGCGCGATCCGGCGTGACCAAAGCGAAGATCGTGCGAAAGCTCCGATCGTGGGTTGGGACAAGAAGTTCCAACTGGTGAAGATCAGCCCGCTGGCGAACTGGACCAAGAAAGAGGTCTGGAATCTGATCAGCAAGCACGAGATTCCCTACAACCCGTTGCACGACCAGGGCTATCCGAGCGTCGGTTGCTGGCCCTGCACGCGCGCCAATTTGCTCGGCGAAGATGAGCGGGCGGGACGCTGGAGTGGCTTTCAAAAGACCGAATGCGGGCTTCATGACTGAGATCGGGGAGGTGATTCGGTGACAATCTCGGCACGCGTTCATTATGCGACGCTCGCGTTGATCGAACTGGCGTTGCGTCAGTCAGAAAAGACGCCGGTGGCGGTGCGGGAGATCACCCGGCGGCACGGCATCCCCGGGCCGTTCCTGGTTCAAATCCTGCGCACCCTGCGCAGTGCGGGTTGGGTGCAGAGCGTTCGCGGCAGCCAGGGCGGCTACCGTCTGGCGGTCGAGCCGGCCGACCTGACCTTGCTGGAGATTGCCGAGGCGGTCGGCTGTGCCGAATCCAATTGCCAGACAGACGCGACCGACACGCCGGCCAACCGGATGGTGCACGAAATCTGGGACGCCGCCAGCGAGGCCTCGCGTGCGGTGCTGGCCCGCACCACGTTGGCCGAGATCGCCGACCGCACGGCGCAGGACGACGCGGTGATGTTTTACATCTGATCGCGGTTGCCGATCGTCGCCCCGGTGGCATGCTGTCTGGGTGACGAGCGGGATCGCCCCAGGCCAAAGCCAGCTTGTAGGGGACCAAACGCGGCGTGCCGCTCACCCCTTGGGTGCCGCAGGTGGCATGACCCCGAACGGGGTCAAAGCCAGTAGCCGGAGGTGAGCGCAGCGACACCTCCGGAGATTCGGCCACCCACCTGACGCGACCCCGGAGGGTGTCGAAGCAAATCACCTTGGGACCCTCGGCACCGGACGCCAAGCGCGCGGCAAGATATCTCACGTTTTTGCTGCTGCGGTCAAAAAGCACGGTGAAAGCAAGCTTTTGCTCGGTGGCGTGACGCCTGCACAATCCGCACGCCCTTTAAGGCTTTCGTGTGTTTCGCCGCTGGTGACGGTTGCAAGGATCGTTGCTGCGACTAGCGTGGAGTTTCCCGCCCGGGAATTTCTCCACACGTCAGGTCGACACGAAACGAGTCTTTACACCATGAAACGAATTGCACTTGCCGTCGCCGCGCTGGCCGCGATTGCATTTGGCGGATCCGACGCGGCTTCGGCTGCCCATCCCGCCGGTTACCCCTTCTTCCCTTTCGGCATTTACCAGCCCTATGGGGCTCAGTACGGATCGTCGTTGCAGACGCCGCCGTACTTTGCGCTCAACCCGCCGGTCTACTACGGCGCCCGTCACGCGCGGCCTTACGGGATCAGCCCGTTCGCATCGCCTCCGGTGGTTAGCGCCGGGCCGGGCTATCGCGGACGTCTGCGGAGCGATTTTTATCTTCCGCCGAGCGAATTTCAGCCCACCGAGCCGGCGCCCTGCACGCTGAACCCCTGCGTCAGTCAAGGCGTTCAAAAACCGGCCAAAGTCGGCGTGGTCCGAACGAACCCCTTCGTTACCGAGACCCAATTGGTCAAGAACTAGTCCGGTCCGGGATCCATTTCGGCCGAAATGGTTCGGCATCACAAAAAAATGGCGAGGTCATGCCGACGGCACGATCTCGCCATTTTCGTTGGGTTTGTGCTGGGTTTGCACTGCGTTTGCCCGACGGAGGTGGCCCTCACACAAAGTTACACCGCTTATGGCTGCTCCACTTAAGTCCTGACCAGGTTCACGATTCACAGTCGTAAGGGCCACCACCGTCGGGCAATGGGACGAGAAGTGTAAACAACGTTTTTGAATTTGAAAAGTCAGCGCGCGGCACAATTGCGGTCCCCCGTCGGTCCTGGGGATCGGCAATCTTCACCAAGTGTCGTCCGGCCCAGCGAACAGCCCAGGAAATTGCTTTCGAATCGTCGTCGTTTCACGTGCCGTTTATCCTTGGCGGATGGCGGTTTCTCGTCCATAATGAATGGCTTGCTGGTGTCGGAGTTGAATCCCCCGCTTGCCGTTGACGCCCTGGCCCCGCACTCCCTCCCTACAAACTCTGCCTACAAACTCTCCATTGGAGCTGTCTGAAATCGTGCGAAACATTTTGCTCACCCCCCTTCGCCTCGCTGTCGGCTGGGGAATCTCGCCCCGAATCTTGGGCATCATCGCCATCACGATGCTTGTCTTGCTTCGACTGTCTATCGGTTGGCACTTTCACAGCGAGGGGAGTGAGAAGTATCGCAAGGGCGATTGGGACGCGGCACCGTTCTTCGCCAACGCAAAAGGGCCCTTGGCCGAAGAATTTCGCAAAACGGTTTGGGATTACGACGGCAAGGTGCGACGTGATCCGGAGTTCACACGTTGGTGGTTGGAACAGTACCGCGATCGAGCTGCCGACTATTACACGTTTGGCGAAAAAGAACTGGCGGTGGCCAACGAAGCGTTGGAGAAAGTGCTGGAAGACCACGAGGTTGTCTTGGAAGATTACGCCGACGACTTGGAGGAATACGATCTCGGTCAGCTGCGACTTGAGATGTTGAAGTCCGAAGAAGACCGCGTCGGTGTCGAGAGCTTGGCAGGCCAGATCGAAACCGTTGAGAGGGAGAACGATGCGAAGTTGAAGCCGGCACTGGCGGCGATCGACGAGTTGTGGGCCGGGTACGAGGGCACAATCAATTCCCTGGCCGCCCCCAACCAACGCCGGGCGTCACCGCCGCTGGATTTGGTCAAGCCGCGGACGGCCGTGGTCGACACGAGCGTGATCAATCGGTACGTGCCCTATTTCGACTTGGCGGTCGGTTGGTGCCTGTTGCTGGGGCTTTTCACCCCCGTCGCGGCGTTAGCGGCGGCCGGTTTTCTCGGTTCTGTTTTCCTCAGCCAGTATCCGCCGGGAACCGGGCCGTCGAGCAGCAACTACCAATTGATCGAATGTATGGCCTGTTTAGTTCTGGCATCAACGGGAGCCGGACGCTTTGCGGGCCTGGACTTTTTCATCCACCTGTTCATTCGGCGAAGCGTCGCAAAGCACGCCGCCGACAAGTAGCGAGCGCTGGAAGCGTCCTGCCGCCACGATGATCCGGCACGCTTCCCAATCGTTTGACTGACGAACCCCAACACAACCCCAATCAAGCACGAACCCCATTCGAGGATAATCCCATGGTCGACAAGCTCTCCAGTGACGAACGTGAAGTAGGAAAACAAAACTACTACAACGCCGTGACCAGTTACTACGACGTCAATCGTCGAGACTTTTTGCGGGGCATCGTCGCCACCGGCGCCGTCAGTGGTGCCGGCCTGGGCGCCGCGTACTTCGGCTACGGCCAGGTCAAAGATCCCGTACGAATCGCCGTGATCGGAACCGGCGACGAAGGCAGCGTGCTGATCGGCGGCTGCAATCCGAACTATGTCGACGTCAAAGCGATCTGCGACATCCGGCCGTTCAGCCAACACCGCGCCTTCCACGGGGACTGCAGCAGCGCGTCGGCATTGATCCGTCGCCCCGGATTGATCTCCGTCGCCGGCTACAGCAACGAGGCCGAAGCACGCAAGAACGTCAAGGTTTATGACGCTTCCAACGGCGGCATCATGGCCTGCCTGGACGACCCCGATATCGAAGCGGTCATCATCGCATTGCCGTTGTGGCTGCACGCCCCCGTCGCCGCGCTGGCGATGGAGCGAAATCTGCACGTGCTGACCGAAAAACTGATGGCACACAATGTCGCTCAGTGCAAAGTCATGGGCCGCATGGCTGCGGCGGGCGAAGACAAACAAGGCAACCCGTTGCACTTGGCCACCGGTCACCAACGGCACTACAACGTCAAGTACGAAAACGCGGTCAACCTGATCCGTTGGGGACTGCTGGGCCAACTGCACCACATTCGCGCTCAGTGGCACCGCGGCAACCTGCCTGGTCGCGACAGCTGGTCGATGCCGATCCCCGGCGGGGAAAAAATGGCCAACGGAAAGATGTTCGACAAGATCGCCAAGGATCTGGAGTACCGCCGTGCCAAGCTGAAAACCGCCACCGGCTCGGACATCAAACGGCTGCAGGCCGAGATCGCGCAGTGGGAAGCCTGGGACGCCGACAAGACCGTCGATCCCCGCGACCATGGCTATCAAGACTTCGCCCGCGGCGACACCATGTTCACCGCCGAAGAAGAATTGCACCGCTGGAGGTTGTTCGAGCGAACCGGTGCGGGCTTGATGGCCGAACTGGGAAGCCACCAATTGGATGCCGTCAGCATTTTCCTCTCCTCGTTGCGAGACGACGGAAAGAAGGTGCATCCGTTGTCCGTCCATGCTGTCGGTGGACGACACATCATGCCGCACGACCGCGACGCCGGTGACCATATCTATTGCACGTTCGAATTCCCCGGCCCCGAATATGCCGAAACATTCGACGTCGGCTATTACGATCCGGTCCAAAACTATCCCAACGGAGCCGTGCCCGGGTACGAGCAAGACCCCAACAAGAAAGTCGTCGTCACCTACAGCACGATCAACGGCAACGGCTTCGGCGGCTGGGGCGAAGTCGTCATGGGAAGCAAAGGCACGTTGGTGCTGGACAAGGAAACCGACGTCTTGCTGTATCGCAACAGCGATACCAGCAGCAAGGTCGGCGTCAAAAAGGAAGAGGGTGGATACGCGTTGGACACCAGTGCCAGCGGCGACTTCGCAGCCCCGGTGGCCCAAACCGCCGCCTCCGGCCCGGTCAGCCGCGGGTATCGCGAAGAGATCGAGCACTGGGCGTATTGCATCCGAAATCCCGACAAGGAAAACAGGGTGCGCTGCTACCCCGAAGTCGCGATGGGAGATGCCGTCATCGCCCTGGGTGCCAACGTCGCACTGAAGAATTCGCACGCCGGAAAGGGCGGCTACCTGGAGTAC
>NZ_JBFHKV010000484.1:0-6036 GCF_041595215.1 Stieleria sp.
GGCCGTGACCAGCGCCAATCCGCAGAACACGCCCGCACCGGCCATTTCGTACATGACAACGGATTGCGCATGGACTTTGCCCGCAAACAGTCCGTTGATGATCGAAAACAGCGTGGCCACGACCGCGCCGACCAACGCCACCAACAGCCCGTAGTGAAACCGGGTCTCGGTGCGGTAGATCCAATAAACCGCCGCAATCACGACACAGCCCAACAGCAGGTTCCCCCACTGAAAACGAACCTTTCGAATCAGAATCGGTTCCAGCAGCGCCGTCCAGAACGATGTGGTGGCCATGCCGATCATGCAAATCGACACGTTTGCGACTTTGACCGCCAGGAAGAACAAAATCCAATGTGCACCGACCAGCATGCCGTTGGCGATCAAGGCCACGGCGAGTGGTTTGGAAACCGCCGCGCGGCGCGGCAGGAGGGCGAACAGGATCGCGGCCGCGGCGGCGCTGCGGTACAACACGACTTGGGTCGCACTCAATTCGATCAGCTTTCCCAACACCGCGGTGAAGCCCCAGATCAAGACGACGAAGTGGAGCTTCTGGTAGTCGCGCACGAATCAAAACGACAGGTGTGGGGGGCGAGGAGCCTGATCGTTGTGGGGATTCGAAGGTCCTCCCAATTGCACAACGTGGGTCGCGCCATCACCATAGGCGGTGATCTCACTTCGTCAATTGCAGGATGTTTTTCCGTTGATCGTCACCATTGATGGCCCCGCCGGTGCCGGCAAAAGCAGTATCGCGCACCAAGTTGCGGCACAACTGGCGTTCGAATTTCTGGACACCGGCGCGCTCTATCGAGCGGCAACGCTGGCCGCGATCCGCGCCCAAATCGATTTGCAAGACGCTGAACGACTGTCCGAATTCGTCGCTACCCTCAATCTGTCGTGGCAGGATCGCACGGTCCGTCTCGACGGGGAAGATGTTTCGGAATTGATTCGCACGCCGGAGGTCACCCAGTCGATTCGCTACTTGGCCGACGTCCCCGCCGTCCGCACGCAATTGTCACAGATCCAACGGGACATTGCCGAGGGACGCGACATCGTCACCGAGGGACGCGATCAAGGCGCCGAAGTGTTTCCACACGCCGAGTGCAAAGTCTTCTTGACGGCATCGCCGGTCGAACGCGCCAAACGACGGATGCGGCAATTGGCCGATTCGGGACGCTATGTTTCGCTGGAAGACGTCCTGGCGGCGCAAAACCAACGCGACCTGGAAGACCGGATGCGCGACGTCGGACGACTTCGCGCCGCCGAAGATGCCGTGGTCGTCAACACCGACGGCATGCTGCCCGAAGAAGTGCTGCAGCAGATCGTGTCGCTGGTCCGATCCCGGATCGAGTCGCGGTAGAGGTAGGAAGATTTTGGAGGTAGGAAGATTTTGGAGAATTTTCTTACCTCCAAAATTTTCTTACCCCACCGACCCCCGCCCCTCTTTATCGCGTGCACACCAAGAACAGCCCGCTCGCATCCCAAGCCGACCTCGCCAGATCGCTGCCGTCGAGTCCCACTCGGTCGATCCGCTCGACCGTCCAGCCGGCCGTTTTTAATTCCGATTTGATTTCGCGTTCACTGAAGCGGTGCATGAACATCTTGTCGAGCCCGCGGTAGGCATAGGTCGCGTCGCCGAATTCCGCGTCACTTCGAAAGGAATGGATCCAACTGCGCAACAGCCGTCGCATTCCGCCTGATTCACGCAAGGCCGCCCAGCGTCGGTGGACATGAAGGATCAGGCAGCCGCCGGGGCGAACGGCGCGTGCGATATGGCACAGAAAGCGAACGCGATTGGCTCGGCCCTGAATCATTCCGATCGTGCTGAACATGCAGATCGCGTGATCGGCGATGGAGTCGGCGATCGCATCAAGCTGTACCAAATTGGCGCGCATCGGCAGGATCGTTCCGGCCGCGCGCCGATGTTCCGCTGCCTGATCACCGTGACGCTCCACCAGGGTTTCTAGCATGGATTGACTGAGGTCGACGGCCAGGACGTCGTAGCCGAGTTGACGGACGGGATCGGCCAAGCGACCGGTGCCGGCTCCCAGATCAAGGATCATGGGGCGGGAATCCTCGGATTCTGCGGCACGTTCTGTCGCCCGATCGGCGGAAACGGCGGCAAGCGTTTCCAAGACGTAACGTCGATCGAGTTCACAGAGCGGGGTGTCCGCCACAAAGTCGTCGTAGTGGCGTGCGATCGTCCGCTGATGGACGTATTGCCAAGTCCCGGCGGCGACGCCGGGCGGTCGCAGCCAGTCCGGGGGACGGGGGGAATGCGGGGGCTGGTTCAAAACGGATTTGTCTTCCTATAATCCCGGCGTCATGATCAGCGCCACGACTGCAGCTCATCGCAGCGATTCGCAGCTTCTCCAAGCGAGTGAGAATGGGCTCCCGCTGACTCATCGAACCTTTATCCGATGCCGGCCAGCGAATTGGCTGAGTCTACCCCAATGAGGAGAAAAACGAACAGTGGCTATCAAAGTAGGAATTAATGGTTTTGGTCGAATCGGACGATTGGTCTTTCGCGCTTCCATCGGCCGAGACGACATCGAAGTGGTCGGCATCAACGACTTGCTCGACACCGATTACTTGGCTTACATGCTGAAGTACGATTCCGTGCACGGCCCCTTCAAGGGCGAAGTCGCGGTGGACGGCAGCAATTTGATCGTCAACGGCAAGACCGTCCGTGCGACGTCGGAAACCGACCCCAGCAAACTGGCTTGGGGCGACATCGGCGTGGACGTCGTGGTCGAGTCGACGGGGATCTTCTTGACCGCCGAAGGCGCCCAAGGGCACATCGATGCCGGCGCCAAGAAAGTCGTCATGTCGGCTCCCTCCAAAGACGACACACGGATGTTCGTGATGGGCGTCAATGATGACTCCTACAACGGTGAAACGTTTGTCTCCAACGCCTCGTGCACGACCAACTGCTTGGCACCGATCGCCAAGGTCTTGAACGACAACTACGGAATCAAACGCGGTTTGATGACCACCGTGCACGCGGCCACCGCGACGCAAAAGACCGTCGATGGTCCTTCCAAGAAGGATTGGCGGGGCGGACGTGGGATCTTGGAAAACATCATCCCGTCCAGCACCGGTGCGGCCAAAGCGGTCGGCAAGGTGATCCCGGAACTCAACGGCAAACTGACCGGCATGGCGTTCCGCGTTCCCACCTCGGACGTGTCCGTCGTCGACCTGACCGTCGAACTGGAAAAGGGTGCCAGCTACGAAGAAATCTGCGCCAAGATGAAAGAAACTGCCGAAGGCAGCATGAAGGGCATCCTCGGCTACACCGACGACAAAGTCGTCTCGACCGATTTCCGTGGCGAAGCCCGCACCTCGGTCTTCGACGCCGGTGCCGGAATCCAATTGGATGACACCTTCGTCAAAGTCGTCTCCTGGTACGACAACGAATGGGGTTACTCCAACAAGGTCCTGGACCTGGTCGCCAAGATCTCGGGCTGAGTTCAGCCGCCGACGCGGTGACGATGCGCCGCCGCGTTTGAAGCACGAACCACGAAACAGGCTCGCTGGAAACAGCGGGCCTGTTTTTTTGTTGGGTGGATCTGCACCCGGTAGGTCATGATCGACAAACAGGATGGATAAGTCGCATACGACTTCGATGTCCGATTGGTCTCCTGTGTCCCATCGAAGGCAACGCCCTTCACCACGGCGGTTGGGGCCAGCGAATTGGATTGGCATTGACAGCCGTTGGCGTTACCGTTTTGGTTGGGCGTGGCGAAGTCGGTTTGCCGAACACGCCCGAAGCCGAATGCATCCATCCTGGCCCCCGGAAATCACATGCCAATCAACGAAGTGCTGCGACCGAACGACCTGACCGAAGAAACACTCGACGCCATCTTTGAGCCGACGGATCTGGAAGTCCGCCGCGACAACGACGGCGACCTGGTCGTCACGCGTGGCGTTTCCTGTTACGTGATGCAAACGGCCGAGAACGAGCGATTGATGTTGATGACCTTCGTCGGCGTCAAAGAGAACACCGATCGCGCCGCGAAGCTGGAGTTCGTCAATCGCGTCAACAACGACATCTCGACGGTCCGGGCGCACGTCAACGAACGTGAGTCCATCGTGTTTGACTACCACATCCCGATCCGAGGCGGCATCAGCGCCGAAGCGATCGTCGAGGCGACCCGATTTTTTCTGTTGGCCAGCGCCCACGCGATCGACCGCTGCGACGAAGACGACATTGTGCGTTGAACCGGAGCATTGAACTCGCGCGGGTTACATCGACCGAGGCGCGGACGTGATTCGTCCAATGCGCGGATTCAACTCCTGCAGATCGCTGAGCAATCAATCCCAGACGCTCTGAACATCCTCAGCGTCGACCGGATACAATGCGAACGATGCCAGCGCGCAGGCGCCTCGGCAGCAAGTCACCGCAAATGTTCCGATGCTACTCCTGTTGCTTAAGCCCGGGCTGGGTGACGACGAATGGCACGGTCAGTCTAACGATCCGTGATAAAGGAGAGACGCTTGTGTTGTGGGAACTGTATCAACAATCGCAAATTTGGGATGCCAGCGAAACGGCAGCCCGGGCGGAATCAAAATCACAGAACGTTCACTTCGAGATCGCTCGCCTGGAGGACAAGATCGAATCTCTGGCGCTGACATGCCAAGCGCTCTGGGAAGTCGCCCGGGACCATTCAGGACTCAGCGACGAACAGTTGTTGGCCAAGGTGAGTGAGATTGACTTGCGCGATGGAGTGGCCGACGGAAAGATGGGCAGCGGGACGGACTCGTGCGGCAAGTGCGGACGCACGCTCAGCAAACGACGCATGAGCTGCATGTACTGTGGCGAGCAGCGGGTCAAACAGCACCCCTTTCAACCGTAGTATGCCGATCGGCTGAACGCGTGACGAAGAGTCACGAGTAAAAAAAAGGACCACGGATGGCAGCGCGAACCCACGGATGGCAGGGTGCCAAAAATCCGTGGGGTCGCGCTGTCATCCGTGGATCCACCTTTCCGCCTCTTCAAGGAGGGTGGCGGGATAGTCGCCGGCGGTCTCAACGTTCCGTTGAAATCGATTCGGCGTAGGCGAGTTCCCCGGTTCGACCGTCGTAGTACTGGAAGACGACTTGCGGGTGTGGGTAGGCGACCAAACGTTTGTCGCCCAACTTCTGTGGCATATTGAAGACGTTGTTGACTTGGACGACACAGAAGTACGGGTACAGTCGCTCCAGCCGTGGCAGATCCGGCAGGATGTAGCTGCTCCAACGGATGTCGCATTCCCGCGGTCCGAACTTGAACTTGCCCGTCGCCGGGCGGTCGCTCTCGTCGTTGACCGGCACGTGGTTGACGCTGTTGTGCGGTCCGCAGCAGAACTCCCACACGTTGTCGGTGACCTTGATCGCAAAACTGTTGTGCAAGTCTCCGGTCATCACAAAGACCCGCTTGCCGATCTTTTCCCATTCGGCAATCAACTGCTCGCGTTCATCAAAGAATCCCGTCCAAGCTTCTTCCTTGTTCGCCGCGTCGGCTTCAAACCCGCCCGCGCCGCTGTGGGGAATCATGAAGGGGACGGTCGAGATAACGAAGCGGAAATCCGCGTCGCTTTCACGCATGCTGCGCAGCAACCATTCGCGTTGCGGCCGGCCCAGCATCGAAACGCCCGGTTTGTCTCGCTGGGTGACGTCGTGCATTTGACGATCACCGCGCGTGTCGAGGAAATAAAACTCGCAATTGCCCACACGTTTCTTGCCATAGCTTCGTCGACCGATCGAATAGCTGACATTGGTGTCATCGATCTTGGCTTTCATGTGCAGCCGCAGGGTGTGCGGATCGATGACTTCGACGATGTCGTAAACATAAGAATTCTTGTGGCCGGAATCGTCATCGAATTCCATGTCGTTGACGCCGGCTTCGGGCGTGCCCCAGTGGACGTGCAGATTGCCCATTTCCGCCAGCGGCATCTTGGTGAAGTCGGCGTTTTGATCGTACAGCAGATCGCTGTCGCGGCGCATCGTCGCTTTGCCGAAATGAATCGGGTGGTGATATTCGGTCGGATTGGCCCAGCC
>NZ_JBFHKV010000485.1:0-6035 GCF_041595215.1 Stieleria sp.
AGCACGAAATGGTCCAGCGACTGTCGCGGCCAGGTGTCGTGTTTCACCTCGGGAGGCTGGGGCGATCGAATCGGTTGCCAGACCCAGTGGTCCTGGGATCGTTGTTCGAGATCAAACTCGGGCCGTGTCGCCGTCTCCTCCGGTGCGTCTTCGTGCGGCCACGGTGCCCCGATCTCCACCCACCGCTCCAGCGTCTCGATGTCCTCCGCGGCCAATTTCCCCTTGGGCGGCATCTCATACGATGCATACCGAACCGCTTCAATTAGCAAGCTGCCGTCGACATCGCCGGGAACGACCGCTTCGCCGGAATCGCCCCCCCGCAGCATCGCCGCCAAACTGTCGACCCGCAGCCCCGCTTGCAGTTTCTTCGAATCTGCGCTGTGACACGAATAACAATGCTCTGCCAACAGCGGACGGACTTCCTTTTCAAAGAATTCCAATTGTTCCCCGGTCGGTGACACCGCCGGCGACTCGGCCGGAGCAATCCCCACCCATGGGCAGGCCAAGAAACCGAGGGTCAACACACAGCGCCAAACAAATTGCCGAATCGAAGTCACTTCTTCTCCACGTTGATCGAGCCGGGACACGCAAACCAGACGGTATTCTACCTGAAGAAGGACGTCGAGCGGAAAAGGGGTCAGGTACCAAAAACCCAATGGCCCAACGGGTGCTTCGCATCTTTGGTACCTGACCCCTTTTCCGCGACACCTGACGGAGTGCTAGGGTGGGGTTTGCATCTTAGTGATGCCGATGAGAAACCGTGAGGGGAAACTGCGACAGCGGGCCAACCATTTACGACGCAGCGGCACCCCACGCGACTCAGCCTGGACGCATCACGGAGCGTCCATCACGATCACCTTGGCACCGCGCACGTGGCCCTGCTTCAGTTCCACGAGTGCCCGATTGGCCTGTGCGAGCGTGTACGTCTGCACCTGCGGTCGGATCGGGATCTCCGCCGCGATCGGCAGAAACTCGGCGATGTCGTTGTGCGTGATATTTGCCACGCTCTTGATTTCTTTTTCCATCCACAAATGATCGTGGTAACAAAGACGGCTGAGGGAGTCCTTGTCCGCGTCCTCCTTGCCGATCGCGTTGATCACCAATCGCCCGGCCGGTCGCAGATTCCGCAGCGCTTCGACAATCGGCTTCCACGCCGGCGTGGTGTCGATGACTGCGTGCAACCGTTCCGGCGCACCGTCCTCGATCGCGCCCGCCCAGTGTGCCCCCAGTTCCAACGCAAACTCTCGGGAACGTTGATCACGGGCAAACACGTAGATTTTTGTTCGCGGATATAAATGCCGAGCCAACTGCAAGACCAAGTGTGCCGAGCCGCCGAACCCGGTCAGCCCCAGCAGTCCGCCGTCAAACAGATTGGCCAGCTTGAGCGCTCGGTACCCGATGCCCCCGGCGCACAACAACGGTGCCGCTTCGGCGTCGCTGAAACCGTCGGGAATCGGATACACGTATCCCGCATCGGCGCGCATGTATTGGGCGTAGCCGCCGTCGACATCACGCCCGGTTGCACGAAACGAGCCACTCAGGTTCTCCAGCTTGCTTCCCGATGAAGAGTAGATCCAGCCGACGCCGACTCGCTCTCCGACGGTCCAATCGATGACTCCGTCTCCCAAAGCAACAATCCGGCCCACGACTTCATGCCCGGGCACCACGGGCAAACGCGGCGGAGCGGTTCGGCCTTCGATTTCATCCAGTTCCGTGTGACAGACACCACACGCCAACACCTTCACCAACACTTCCCCGCGACGCGGATCGGGAATCGGCAATTCGACCGGCTCGAGTGGCGTCTGGCACTCGTCGAGCGACACGATCCGTGGCAGCACCATTGCATTCATCATGTCCATCAGTTTTTCTCCGGACGTTCCCCATCCAAACCCCATGCCTTGTCAGAGAGCAACTGACATGCCGCTGATCAATGACCGCCGTTCGGCACATGTTTTGCTTCCAGAAACGCTGATTCGACGCACGACGTTGCAGCGTCGTGCGTCCGAGCCGAGAGATCCAATCGGCCTGGTTTGATGGGGAGTGAGCAACATGATTGAGTGGCCGATCGGTCTTTCCACGGGGTGTTTTTATCGCCACAGCATTTTCGATTGCCTGGAACGAATCCGAGCCGGGGGATTCAATCTGATCGAAATCTGCTCGTTTCCGTCGCACCTGGATTACCACGATTTTGAGATGGTCAAACGTGCCGGTGATCTGATTCAGCAATTGAAGATCGAGCCGTATTCGTTCCACGCACCGTTTGCCGAACAGATCGATATCACGTCCCCCGATGCGAACATTCGCAATCGATCGATCGAAGAAATTGTCACCGCCGCCACGGCAGCCGCGGAGATCGGTGTTCGTTATTTCGTGATCCATCCGGGTCCCGAACAACATGACCTTCCCGAAGAGGAGCGAATGCACCGCATGGAACTTGCGGCCCACTCACTGAATCTGATCACCAGCGAGTGCGTTGAACTGAACGTGGGACTGGTGCTGGAAAACATGATGCCACACCTGTTTTTCGGCAAACCGCGAGACGTTCTTTGGATCTTGGGCGCGATCGAAAGCACCGATGTCGGGATCTGTCTGGACACCGGGCATGCCTACCTTTCCGGCGATCTATTGTCGGTCGCCCACAAGCTTTCCGGCCACCTGTGGATGGTTCATGCCAGTGACAACGGCGGCGTCCAAGACGACGATCTTCCACCCGGCGACGGCGCGATTGAGTGGGAGCCGTTCATCAGGCAGCTCGATCGCGTTCACTTCGAAGGCCCCATCATTTTGGAACTCAACGGCAACTCCGATCCCGAAACCACGCTGGATGGGGCACAGCGAGGCAGTCGCTTCATTCGCGAAGTCAAACGTCGCGTCGAAGGTGCGAGTTCGCACATAACTGTCTGAGGGCACGAATCTGGCGTGCGGATATGACCACAGGTGTGCGGGTCGCCGGAGGGATGAACGTTTGCGATGTGGCTCTCAAAATTCCACCGGTTGTCCGATTTGCCTCAACAAGTGTCTACGCCAACAGGCCGAGAACGATGCCTCGGGGACCGTGGCGGCGCCTTGAAAGCGGTGCGGCGAGCACGGGGCGAAAAAAGAACAGGATTTGTGTTGTGGAAGCGATTCCGCGACCCCCACTCGGCACAAGAGATGCACCATTGATGGGGCGCAAACTGGGCCTCCCGATGGAGTGGGTGTCATCGTTTGACGTTTTCCTTTACGCAGGAGCGTCCCGGTCAAAATCGCACCACGTTCGCGCAACTTTCCCCTGGCGTTGGACTTCGATCGCGCCAAAAGATTGACCAGGTAATTCGATGAGCATCGATCTGAGTACCAACTTTGGCGGCTTGCATCTCAAAGCCCCCATCGTGGTGGGCTCGTGTCCCATGACGGCAGAGGAACCGAGTCAAGTCGCGTTGGTTTCCGCCGGCGCTGGGGCGATCGTGCTGCCCTCACTGTTTCAAGAGCAGGTGTTGTTGTGGAATGATCGTCACGGGATTGCGCTTTCGGAGCAGGATCAATCGTTGCTCAAACGCAGCCGCCGCGTCCCGGTGGAGAACGCCGGATTCGATGCCGAGTCCTATTTGAAAATGGTCACGCGGGCCAGCTCACAGCTTTCGATTCCGGTGATCGCCAGTCTGAACGGGGAGAGCGGCGGCAATTGGTTGGACTTTGCCAAGGAAGTCGAACAGGCCGGTGCGGCGGCCATCGAGTTGTGTTTGCAGCCGCCTCCACCAAGCGTGTACGGCACGGCCCGCGAAGTCGAAGACGCGGTCGTCGAGGTGGTGACGAAAATCGATCACGCCATCAAGATTCCGCTGTTTGTCAAGCTGCATCGCAGCTACACCCGGCTCAGCCAACTTTCGTGCCGGTTGTTGTCGGGCGCCCAGGGTTTGATTCTGTTCGGCCGATTGCCCGACACCGACATTTCGCTGGACACGTTCGAGCTGAAATCGGAATGGACGCTCACCGAACCGGGAACGGTCAGCAAGATCATCGGGCCGGTCATGCAAGTCCACAGTTACTGCCCCGGCATGCCGTTGGCTGCCTGTGGCGGGATCGGTACCAGCATCGATGTCGTGAAAGCCTTGCTGGCCGGAGCCGACGTCGCGATGGTCACCTCGGCGGTCTGCCGCGAAGGTCCGACGGTCGTTCGCACACTGATCGATGGTTTGCGGAATTTCATGGAACGCCATCACATGAAATCGCTTGATGACCTGTTCGAAAATCGCCCGCTGGAATTTGACTCCGAATCCCAACGCAATGATTACCTGAAAGGATTGACGGCACGATTTGATCCCGCGGAAGTCCGCAGCAACGTCTCGCGTCTGCACGGCGACCGCTGGGGCCATCCGACCAGCGATGTCGTGGATGGCTGAACGGCCGGCCGATCAAGCGCACTGGCATCGTACCTGTTAGCGGAACGGCGCGAGCCGTCCGGTTTCGACGTGTAGGACCGGAGGGCTCGCGTCCTGCCGCTAACAATGAGCAACCCGTTTGGTGTCCACGGAGGCGGCACTAGACGCAATGCCTACTCGACCAGCAACGCCGACAGCACTTGGGCGTACACCCGATGCCCGAAGTCGTTGGGATGGTTGACGCCGTTGCCGGTCAAGTCCGAATCCTTTTTTCGCTTCATGAATTCGCCCCAAACGCTGGTCAGATCCGCCAGCGCGATGCCGGGTTCACAAAGGGACGCCAACTGATCGCGGTACTGCGGAAACACGTCGTGATTCAATCGCACCCAATCGCGATTGCCGAGCATCGGCGAGATCAAAATGAATTCCGCATTGGGGCATTGCGCTCGGGTGTTGTTGATCATCGTGGCGGTATTCTCGCCAAACTCCTCGGCCGAACGCCCCGCCGAATCGTTCATCCCAAAAGCCAAGATCACCAGGTCCGGCTGGCACGCGGTGACTTGATCGATCATGGTGATGCCCCACGGGGTCGATTGGCCACCGACTGACAGGTTCGTCAGTTCGACGTCCGATTGAAAATGACGGCGAAGATGCTCCGCGAATAAATCCTGGTAGGCCGGTTGAAACGGTGCCCCACCGCCCCATCCGGATGCGTTGCAACCGGTAGAAATACTGTCGCCAAGTAAAACAATGGAAACCGCGCGGCGGTCACGCAACTTTTGCAGCGTCTTGGGAAGCGAAGCGGGGTCGAACGATGGCATCGAAACCGGCCACGCGGTGTCGGCTTTCCTGTACGTCACATGGGTTTGCATCTGGTGATACTCCAACTTCGCGCCGAACAGGATCTCGCCATTCCCGTCGCGGTGCGTCAGTTGATGTCGTTGCGACTTGGCCGGACGCCGCAGCGCCGACGGCGGGGTCGTGACCACACGTGACCCCACCGGGATCACGATCTCGCGAGTCCCGGGGACGAATCGATAGTCAACGCCTTGTTGATACGTGATGTCACCCGATGAGCTGCGCACCGAGACAATTTCGCGGATCGGAAACAGCACCGAACCGCGAGCTTCGTCCGACTCGGAACCTCGCACGAACAACACGGATTCCTGCTCGACGACGTCACCCCTCCAGAACGGTCGCAGTTGATCCGCAGAGTACTGCCATCGGGTCGCTTGCCCCACCTGGTCCTGAGCCTGCGAATTGCCCGCCAGAATAAGTGTGCAGACGAGGACGAAGGGACGAAACGACAGGAATTGCATGATGACCACGTGAAGGGGCTGGTTGAATGAATGAACACAGAGCGGACGTGCCATTTATACTTGGTCTCGCCGCGTCGGTGGGCAGTCGCCAACAGCGATGAAATCAACAAGCCGCGAGTCCCTCAGCATCCTGGCGTTGACCCGTTTGGGGGCTTGGACACTAAACGAGGTGTTCTTTGTTAGCGGCAGGGCGCGAGCCCTCCGGTCTTTCAACGTGTTGGTGAGCCGAGACCGGGCGGCTCGCGCCGTTCCGCTAACGAGTAGGTAGCATTGGTCACGGGCGAATCCTCGCCATTAGCCCGCATTTCGAAAGCAGCCCCGGTCAGTCGGGGGTGATCCCACGCGCCATCGCCCA
>NZ_JBFHKV010000486.1:0-6034 GCF_041595215.1 Stieleria sp.
GAGTGCGGTTTCCGTTTTCCCGACGCCCGAGGGACCGGCCAGCATGAACACGCCGATCGGTTTGCCGGGGTTGTCCAAGCTTGCCCGCGACGTTTGGATGCGTTTGGCGATCATCTCCAGCGCGTGACGCTGGCCGATGATTCGATCGTTCAGGATATCGGCGAGTTTGAGAACGGTCGCCAATTCGTCTTTCACCATCCGTCCGACAGGGATCCCGGTCCAATCCTGGACGACCGATCCGACGGCTTGCTCGTCGACGGTGGGCAGAATCAACGGGTGTTCGCCTTGCAGTTCCTGAAGCTGGGATTG
Source organism: Stieleria sp. (assembly GCF_041595215.1). Taxonomy (NCBI): domain Bacteria; kingdom Pseudomonadati; phylum Planctomycetota; class Planctomycetia; order Pirellulales; family Pirellulaceae; genus Stieleria; species Stieleria sp. The sequence goes on from NZ_JBFHKV010000486.1 coordinate 310, forward strand.
CAGTTCTTTGAGTTCATCGAGCAGCTTTTTTCGGTCCGCGTCGGACAGCTTGACTTCGGCTTTCTCTTCGGCCGGCTCGGCGGTCTGAACCTTGACGCTTTTGGCTTCCGCATCGGCGGCCTTTTCCAACGGACTGTCGGTGCCTTCGACTTTGCCGTGGTGACCGCGGAGCTGGCTACGAACGTCCAGGATTTTTTCGACCAGCTCCTTTTCGTTGTTCCAGCGTTCTTCCAAACCGCTCAGCCGTTCTTGTTCGTAAGCGAGCGCCTCGGTCGCGCGTCGCTGTCGTTCGGTCGTTTCGACGCCCACCAGGTCCTCGTCGGCAATGATTCGCAATTCGGTATTGAGCGCATCGATGCGTTTCCGAGAATCATCGACTTCGGCCGGGACGGCGTGCTGACTGATTGCGACGCGTGCAGCGGCGGTATCGAGCAGACTGACCGATTTGTCGGGCAACTGACGCGCGGGGATGTAGCGGTGGGACAGCTTGACGGCGGCTTCCAGGGCTTCGTCGAGCACTTTCACCTTGTGGTGTTTTTCGAGCGTCGACGCCATGCCACGCATCATCAGGATGGCGCGTTCTTCGCTGGGCTCTTCGACCTGAACGACCTGGAAACGCCGCGTCAGCGCGGGGTCTTTCTCGATGTGTTTTTTGTATTCGGCCCAGGTCGTTGCCGCGACGGTGCGCAGGGTCCCTCGAGCGAGGGCCGGTTTGAGCAAGTTGGCCGCGTCGCCGGTGCCCGCTGCGCCACCGGCGCCGACCAGCGTGTGGGCTTCGTCGATGAACATGATGATCGGCTTTTCAGAGGATTGGACTTCTTCGATCACCTGTTTGAGTCGGTTTTCAAATTCGCCTTTCATGCTCGCGCCGGCTTGCAACAGGCCGACGTCCAGCGAACGCAACGAGACGTCTCTGAGCGGCGGCGGCACATCGCCCGATGCGATTTTGAGCGCGAAGCCTTCGACGACGGCTGTTTTTCCCACGCCGGCTTCACCGGTCAGAATGGGGTTGTTCTGTCGACGCCGCATCAGAATATCGATGATTTGACGAATCTCTTCGTCGCGTCCGACGATCGGATCGATCTTGCCTTGGCGAGCATTTTCGGTCAGGTCGACGGTGAATTGTTTGAGCGCTTCCTGTTTGCCCATCGCCGCCGGAGCCATCGCGCCGCTGGCTTCGCCCGGGGCCGCGCCGCCGCCGACCTGGAACCCGTCGCTGGCGCGCATGGATTCTTCCGGAGACCCGCTGACGACTTCATCGAATCGGTCGGTCAGCGTGTCCAATTTGACCTTTTCGAATTCCGCGGAAATGTCGTACAGGGCGTGCGTCAGACTGCGTGTCTTGAGCATCCCGACGACCAGGTGCCCGGTGCGGACTTGCGATTCGCCGAACATCAGCGTGCCGTAGACCCAGCCCCGCTCGACGGCTTCTTCGATGTGCGACGACAGGTCAGAGATCGAGGTGGACCCACGGGGCAGCTTGTCCAACGACTCGGTCATGTCCTTGACCAGTTTCGAAGGGTTGATGTTGAACTGCTTGACGATGTGATGGAGGTCCGAGTCCTCCAGCTGTAGGATTTGGTTGAACCAGTGGACGAGTTCGACGTAGGGGTTGCCGCGCATCTTGCAGAATACGGTGGCACTCTCGATCGACTTGTAACCCACGCTGTTGAGTTTTCCAAACAGTGCGGTGCGGCTGATATCGGACAAGGTCTTTCTCCTAGGTTGCGAACTTGACAGGCCGGAAGCCTATCCCACTTGTTCATTCGAGTCTTTTTAACTGTGTAACAATAAGTCTTTCGGATCTTCGGTGACGCCATCGCTGTCCAACCACATGGTTTGACCGAGTTTTGCCTCGCCCAGTTGCCAGGAAGGCGTTTCTTCTTTCTTGAGGACGAGGTTCAGATCCCAAAGCAATTCTTCGCCGAGATAGTTTTTGACCAGCGCGGTCAATCGCTGCAGGCTTTCGCCACCGGGAAGCAGGCGGGAAAAATCATCCCAACCGACCGGTCCGACGGTGATGCGAAAGTTTTGTTGGCACTCCCAGACATGCGAACCGAGCGTGCAAGCGACCCCGACGCTGGAACTGTCGGGATCGTCACCGAGGTTGAAGCGGCAGTTGTCGGGGATTTCGGTCCATCGGCCGACGAACTCTTCGATCTCGCAGGGCACTTTGAAAAAGTCTGAAATCATGGCCTGCAAGCCTTCGGGGTTGCGGGCCTGGCAGGCGAAGCGACCGGCATAAAACAGCTTTGCCAGATCGGGCAATTCGTCACGATCTTGCAGCGACGGCATGCCGATCCCAATCAGGGACCCGACGTAGACCGAGAATCGATCCGATTCGGGACGATCGAAATGCGCGACCGGTTGAGCATCAGCCCAAGCCCGATAGAAGAGCGAGAGCATGCGGTGATGAAAGACGTCCAGGAAAGCGGCGAACGTGGTGTCGTCGTGGTGCTGGATTCGATCGCGAATGTATTCGGTCAAGTGCAGCGGCAGAGCGCCGTTGGGACCGCACAGTCCGAAGAAGCGGACGCTCATTTTGTGGTAGTCGTTGGCGCCGGCCCCGCTGGCGAGATCAAACGCCGACAACGACGACGGTGCGAAACTGAGCGAGGGTTGCTGGGCCAACCGGACGCGATCATCGGACAGACGAATGGTGTGACCGAACCGAGGGGAATCGGCAAACGCGCATTCGAGCAACCGCATCGCTTGATAGAAATCAAACTTGTACGGTTCGTCGTTTAGCCGTTGCAGCGTCACGTCTAAAGGGCGTGTCGCCGTCCCATCTTCGCGGGCCATCGCGTTACCTCTCCTCGTTCGGTCGTTCGAAAGACCGTTTCGGTAAATGAGTTGATTGACACATACTTTGCAAAGAATTCGTTGAGCACCGCCGCCATCAAGAACGCACCGGTTCCCTCGAATCCTGTTTCGTCCAGCGTGAGCGTGAGTTCGAGACCACGGCCGAAACTGAGCGGACCGGACGACGAGATCGGGCGGGTGACCGGTTTGGATTCGATCGACCGCACGGCGTCGATCTGCTTGTTTGTCATCACGTTGTTGGTGTCGGAGTAGAGCGACAGCAGCTCGCGGAGCGCGGTCGCGCCGCCGGATTCGCTGTTGACCAACGAGAGATAATTGAGCGACAGGTGATTGATCAGACGCCAAGTGGTCTGGCCGTTCTCGTAGCTTCTGGAAGGCTGTGGTTTGGTGGGGCCGACCAGACAGCGAACGGCCTGGACGGGGGCGCTGACTTCCAAGGTAAAGTCGGAATCGCTGATTCCCACCGGCATCTGCAGCGGCAGATCGCGATTGGTGCAAAGTGTCTCCACCGACAGCTGGCGAAGCTCGTGCGAATACGGAGCCTCGTTCGCGTCGACCAGCGTCAGGAATGCTTCGCTGCCGATGTAGCTCGAACGTGGCCCGTATTGTTTGTGCTTGCCCGACAGCATGCGGGGCCGCCGCGTGACGGTGAAGTAAGCCCGGCTACGGTGATCCGACGTGAAGTCATTGATCGAATAAAACGGCCTGAACTCCTGCTCGCGGTCGTTGCTGGTGCCGTAGCCTCGCACCTCGCCGACATCGTAAACTTCGAAATCCAGGGGCCGCGTGCGATCCGGCATGACCTGGTATTCCGACGCACGGTCACTGAGATGGATTCGATCGGCGCGTTTGGGGAACAGATTGACCGCCGGACAGCTGAAGAGCGAAAAATGAGTCGCGTCGACGCGGTTGGAAAGCTGCGGGTCGCCGCGGCGAAGCAGAATCGCAATTTCAATCGACTCGCTATCGCATTGTTTGACCAGTGACTGAAGCTCGTTCAGCCGGGCGAACATGTACCGATGCGGGAACGAAAAGTATTCCTGCAACAAGCGGTATCCCTGGAAGGACCGCGGGCCGTAGGGGAGCATGGCTTGGTGATCGCCAAAACCCATCGGGCTGACCTTCGACTTCCCCATTTGGACCTTCCAGCGTGCCTGATTGCCGCCGGCCCGCACGGCGATTCCGACGCCACCGGTCATCAATTGTTCATAGATCCGCATCGGCACGTCGGTGGCGCCGCGAATAAACAGGGGCAGCTGATCGAGCGGAAGCTGATTGAATTTGAGTCCCGCGGTAGACTCCAGCTTCAACACCATGGCGGCTTTGACCGACGGATGGTCGGGCAGCCCCAGCGCGGCGACGTCACGCAGGAAGTAATCCGCCTTGGCCAACTTGATCGGCCAAAGCGTGACCTCGTCGGCCGTGCGGAAGGTACAGCGTGTCTGTTCGCCTTTGCCCAACAGACTTTGCAGCAACGTGTTGCGAGGCAGCTTGAATCCCTCGGCCAACGCCCCTTCGGTCAAATCGGGCTGAAACTGGACGACGGCCATCGAGGGTTGTGGCGACAGATAGTGGGGACACACCATTTGCAGCAAGTGCTGTGTCAGCCGGGGGAATTCGGCATCCAGCTTCAACTGAATCCGCGCGGCCAGCAATGCAAACCCTTCGAACAACCGCTCCACATACGGATCGGCGCACTCAAAAACGTCGATCCCCAAACGGCTCGCGATCTTGGGATATTCCTCCGCGAACTCGGCGCCCGATTCTCGAACGAATTGGAGCTCCTGGTTGTAATAATTCAGCAGACGCGGATCCATGCAGACGTGCCTCGTTAGGCTTCGTGAATATTGACGTTGCCCGTCTCTAGATCGAGCTCCGAACGCAGATACAGACGTTCGGGAAACGGCCTGGACCAGAGTTCGCCTTCGATCTCAAACTGCAATGAGTTTGACAGCGGCGAATCGGGGTCCTTTTCACCTCGCACTTCTAACGTGTCGGCAAGGATCCGGGGTTCGAAATCCAAAATGGCTTGACGGAGCGCCTGTTGAACCTCGAACACTTGCAATCCGGAGACAGTTTTACCGGTCAGATCCGGGATGCCATAATTGATGACCGACTTGGCCACCTCGGGGTAGTCACTGAGGTCCTGGTGGGCGGCAAGGTGGCACGTGTTCATCAGCCATGCCAGGTCACGCAAAACGGCCGCGCGCAACTTGTGGATCGAGAATACACGCTGGTCGCGTGATTCGGTTTTGGTTCCCGCTTGGTCATCGGTCAACCGATCCAACAGCGAAGGAAACAGACGTTCTTGAGAACTCAGGTCTGCCATCGTACTCAGTCATCACCACTTGGAACGTCGCTTGATTCGTCCTGGTCAGATTCAGATTCCTGATCGGCTTCGATCTCCACGTTCAACGTGATTTTTCGGACGTCCAGCAACGCGTATTCATCGGCGTCGGTCGCGAGCATGCGTTGACCGATACCGATCGTGAGCTCACTGTCGGAATCCGCAACGTGTTGCCAGTCGGTTTTACGGGAGAGTCGGACCAGGGGATCATCGATCGATTCGGACCCGGGATAGCGAGTCGGAATCATGCCGAAGGATTCACCGCCGTTGGCCCACGTGAAATGCACCGGTGTCCAGACAAAATCACGCAGGTCCGAGGGTGCTTCGATTTCGATTCGGGCGATTCGGTGGAACGGGATCCAGTAATATTGTCCGTTGAGCAGGCCTTCGAGCACGGGTCCGAGTCTCGGATCGGCGTCGGCAATCCAATCGAATTCGTGCCGATGATCACCGGTCAATTCGAGGGTCCCGGCGGTGGTGGGGGCGGACTCGAACGCTTCCGACCGCAGCGATTCGGCTTTGGCGTGTTGCCCGTTGGCAGCCAGCTTGAGCGCC
>NZ_JBFHKV010000487.1:0-6032 GCF_041595215.1 Stieleria sp.
AGCATGATCCAGAACCTGGTCGCCGGTGCCTACGCCGGCATGGAAGCGGATCAAGTGACGGTCACGGACACGTCGGCACGGAAAACGTACAACGGATCGGACGATCCCTTGACCCGCCAACAGCGTCAAGCGGAATACGAATTGGAACAACGCCTGACCGAACTGTTGGGCGGTTATCGCGGGCTGCACATCGCCGCACGGTCGGTGTTCTGCGAGTCGGGCGACGGTAAACCGATCGCGCTGTCCAAGTCGATTCACAAAGAATCGACATCGGGCGAGTTTGAAATGCGCGTTTCCGTCGGAGTGCCCGAAAGCCAGTTCCACGCCCAATGGGTCAACGACTATCGGTCGCAACATCCCGACGGTGCCTTGCCGCTGGCGCCCACCCAAGAACAACTTGACGGCGTTCGCGTCAAAGTCATGGACAACATTCGTGACGCGGTCAAACCGCTGGTGGCGAGTGATGCCGACAGCGACGAACAAACGGTGCGCGTCTGGAGCTTTCCGGATCCCGACAAGACGCCCAAGTATCCCTCACCGGTCGAGACGGTCGGTCGGTGGGCTGGCGTGATCGGACCGCTTCGAGCCAATCCGGTGCTGGCGATTTCGCTGGCCAGCCTGTTGTTGGTCGCCAGCGTGTTTGCCATCGCCACCATGCGAATGCGTTTGCGAAATCCTTCGATGACGGCGTCATCGGTCGCAGACATGCCAACCAGTAACCCCTCACCGCGACACCCCGATCGGCCGATCAAGACCCCGTCGAACGCTGCCGATACCACCATGCGAGACGACTTGGCCGAAATGGTCGAATCCAACCCCGAATTGGCCGCACAGATTGTCCACAGCTGGATGGCCGACGCTGCCTGAGCGGGTTTGACGTCTGCCGACGGTACCCGATCGTTCCAATGACCTGACCCATCCACCCCGTCCATGATCACCCCGACCGAAACACACTCCGGCACCCAAGCTGATCGCGGCGATTCGATCCGCCAGATCGCCATTTTGTTGCACACGCTGCCACGTCGGACCCACCGCGTCCTGCTGGGACAACTGGGCAACGATGACAAACAACGCATCGCCCAAGAGATGTCGGCGATGGGTGAAATCGATGCGATGGAGCAAGTCCATGTGATGAAGCGGATGCGCGACGAGCTGCAGACCGAAACCAGCCGCGTCGAAAAAGTGGAATCGGAGATTCAGGACGAGATTCAAATCGGTCGAGCCAGAGTCTCTCAAAAACGCTCCAAATCGATCTATCGAGGTACCGATTCGGTCGCCGAAGCGACTGCGGATTTTCAACGTGAAAGCGGCCTTGGCCCAACACCACCGGCGGAATCGGCGGCGGTCGAGGTGCCGCCCGCCGAGCACGCCCGGCAGACCAACACCGATGCCACCACGACTCCGGCGGCGATGCCGCCCAGCCGCGAAACCGTGGAGAGCATGTTTGCTCAGTTTCACCAGACACAGGCCGCCGGCGTGTTGCCATCGGCGTTGCGACAAAACGAAAGCCTCCCGTCCCGACAATCGCAAGACGACGCGTCGGACCAGGGTCCCGTGGTGTTGCCGATCAATGAAAGCCGGTACGCGGTGGACGACCAACACGGCAATGAAGCAGACGCCTACGCCGACGAAACGCTGTGTCATCCGGCGGAATTGGCCGAACGAGTCGATCGATTCTTGACGCAACTACCGCCCCAGGATCTTTGCCGTGCCCTCGGCATGGTGTCGACCAAACAAGCGTTCTTGGTCTTGTGCGGTTTGCCCAACGAGACCGCCGAAACCGTGCTCGACATGCTGCCGCGACGGCAATCACGCAAAGTCCGCAGCGACATGCGGCGGATGGGACAACTGCAGCTTTCCGATATCGACGCCGCAAAACAAATCGTCGCGCAAATCGCCCTTCGTTTCACACAACCGTCGACCTCGTTTGCGGCATAAAAGTGGGGCGTGGTCTCACGGCAGTTTGAAAAAGAGAGTGCAGTGGGCCGAAGGCACCGAGAGATCGCGACGAGGCGAAAGACAATATTGCTTGCTGGGTTGAGCACGATAACGGAACGCAATTGCATCGAGGCATCAGCTATCTCACGCCGACGGATTGCCTCAGTGGTCAATCTGCAGAGATTCGCGCTCTGCGCGATCGCAAGCTTGAAGAGGCCCGAGCACGCCGAAAGCAAACATCGCAACAATCGCTTGCAATGACAAGCTGATAGGAGAGACGATGAATGCCTGGTCGGAGGATAGAGCACTGGTGAGGACCAACTCGAGCGCCGTGCCAAGTGGAAAGCCGAAGGTCGGCGGCGCGGTCGCGTATCGCCACTCTTCCCTTCGGTTTTTCCATCAAGCGAAAAACCTCTCCGGCAGGATGCCAGAACGACCGGCACGATGCCGCCACACGGTTGAACTCGCTGGAGCAAGAGTTCCATTTTCCGTTGAACCAGGAATCTTCACACCGTCATCGAATCGAAAATGATCAAAACACTGGCGTTTGAAGACCGCAGTGAGGGGCGACTGAAGCAGCGTGTTGTCGAGTCTCCGCACTCAGGTGCGATTACAAGTGCCATTGAATCCCTAGATGGCGTCAGGAACACCATGGTGGTCATTCAGACGACCGGCGAAGAGACATTGACGATCGGTGGCGGTAATGACGGGCTTTGTGTCATTGATTTCTCCACTGCAAATGAACAGTTTTTGACATTGCGTCATCAGCGGGCGAGTGCGCGAGAACGAGAAATCGTTTCGGGCGGACAGTTGGCACCCTTTCAAGAAACTTATCTCATGCCCTTATCCGTAGCCATCGAAGTCGCGTCAAATTGGTCTGGCGGAACACCAGTCGAACCCGAGGGGTGTCGATGGGTAAACTCAAGTGAAGTCTGTTGACGAAACAATTGGATCGTGTGATCGATGTCATGATGAGCTTTGATGCTCGGGATGCTTCAAAACGGTGCTGATCCGAATCTGGTGAATGCCGAGGGCGTCACCGCATTGCAACTCTGTTTGAAAGAAAAGCCTGTTTTGATTGAGGCTGTTAGATTACTGCTGGAGCACGGCGCGGATCCAGACGCCGGAGAAAAGGGTTCGGCACGAAAGCTGGTTGAGGGAGCCGAGTTTCCCGAGAAGGAAGCGGTTCTTAATCTCTTCTCAAAAACAAAACAGTGAGGTGATTAAGCATGCATTGGTTTTGCCACGATGTTGGTACCGGGTATTTGATCGATCCCGCAGAACCCGCCGAGGGTGACAAGCTAGAGATCCTTGAAACTTGGGAGCGATTCACGTTTCTTCCAAAATCGTTTTTCGGTTTGGTCAACGATCACGGACAAACGTTTCAATTCCGTCGAGAGCTTGACGGCAGAATGCTTTTTGACATCCCGGACGAATCGATGGGCGGTTCATGGCAATCGTTCGGAACGCTTGAAGAAGCACGTGATTCGATGCTCCAGTTTCTCGACTCTGGACAGCTTCCAGACCGGGAAGGGACGGTGTTTCAAAGCTGGCACTAGGTAGCAGGTCGGATCAGATGCTTGCGACGGGTACTGCCGTCAACCCACAGACCTGGGACGACGACGACCGCCAGCCTGATCCGGATCGCAACGCTTGGCCCAAGATTGATCTAACGACCACCCGCGGCGACGGGGGATGGCGATTTGATTTCTGACGGATATGGCATCCTCGCTTGTGAAATGAGCCCTGGACCGTCTACTTTATCCACTGAAAACTGCCGACACTAATGATTCCGGTCGCAAGCTGGAAGCTTACACCACTGGTGGTCGCAAGCTGGAAGCGTACGCCACTTGTTCGAAGGAGATTTGGGTTTGAAACGCGACGCGTCACAGTTCGGGAGACGAATCATCGTCTCGACGTTGACGTTGGCCCTTTCGGTCTGCTTGGGTTGGTACCAATACCGCGGGCCAGCACCGTTGGCGGCAGATACCCCGGTCGATCAGCCGTCGGCGGCGCGGATGCGTGCGACTCTGGTTGAATTGTTGGGCGATCCCCCGCAGAAACACACGACGGGCACCGCGGCCGGCGAAGCATTTTTAGAGCGACTGGAACAAAAGTTTGACAGCTACGGGGTCTCAACTCGGCGGATCGAAATCCCGTTCGAGCCCGAGCGTCAGGATCGGCATCCCAAAGGACGCATCGATCTGTTGCCGCCCGACACGGTGTTGAAGAACTTGTGGGTCACCATCGAAGGCTCGGACCCATCGCTGGCACCGATTCTGGTGGCCACCCACCATGACTCCTGCCGCTGGGGCCCCGGCGCCGGCGACGCGGGATCGGCGGTCGTCGCCTTGGTCGAACACATACGTGTGCTGGCGAACTCACCACCGGTCCACACCACCCATTACCTGTTCACCGATGGAGAAGAATTCGGGTTGTTGGGTGCCTACGCGATCGCGGCCCAAGACTCACTGCCGTTCCCCACACCGATGTTCGTCTTGAACTTCGATGCCAGGGGCAGCAGCGGCGGCATCCCGATGTTCGAAACGCATTCCGGCAACCACGCTTGGGTCAGCGTGTTGATCGACGATTTGGCGCGGCCCAAGATCACGTCCTCGCTGGCCGTCACCGTCTATCGGACGCTTCCCAACGCGACCGACTTTAACGCTTGGCATGGCAAGCTCGGTCTGCCCGGATTCAACTACGCGGTCATCGGGGGCGCCCATCGCTATCACCAGATGGACGATACGCCGGACAACCTGAGCGATCGAACACTGCAACACATGGCCGCGCACCTGTTCTCGATGCACCGCGCCGTCGATCGATTACCCGCCGACGTCGTGCAACGCGTGCAGCAGGCATCCACGCAGCCGGATGCCGACAACGCCGTGTTCTTTGATCTGTACGGTCTGACCGTGATCCATTTCAGCGAGCGCGTGCAGCAGGTGTTGGCGCTGATCGCGGTTGTCTTGATCGGTGTGGTTTGTCTGCGTCTGCGTCAGCGGCACCCTTGGCGACGTTTGCCACGGCATGTGCTGAACACGCTGTTGGCGGTGCTGGTGGGTCTGGTGGTTGGCTTGGCAATTCGATTCGCCTTGCTGACGACGCCGTGGCACGCATTGAAATACACGCCGATTGATTTGCCGCTGGGATTATTCACGATCGCCGCGTCGTTTTTGGCCGCCACGTTCCTGCTGGAGTGGCTGATGTCGCGAGCATCCACAAAAGAATTTGATCTGGTCAGCGATTGGATCTGGCTGGTGACCGCCGTGTTGGGCACCGCGCTGGCTTTCTTGCTACCCGGCGGCGGCTACTTGCTGGTCTTGCCCAGTCTCGCGTACGGCTTGGTTCGCAGCGTGACGGCCAACGTGAATCTGGCGGCCTGGTCGGGCTGGCTGGTTGCGATGGTGCTGGCTGGACCGTTGCTGGTGTTGCTGGTCCAAGCACTGGGGCCATGGCGGCAACCGATGTACGCCGTACTGGCCAGTTTGCTGGCGGTCCTGGCGATGACCACTTGGTCGACGCAGATACGAAAAAAGGCGAGGCCGATTCCGAAGAACCGACCCCGCCTCGCACGGGGGGACGCTTAATATCTCGTTGTTGTGCTTGCTGCGTGTCGCGTCCCTCGCACACCTAGACATTAGTCCGATTCCGGCGGGTTCAACACAAAAGCTTCAGGAAAAGTCTCCTTTTGACCTTTCCGATCCCGGAAACCCGTCCGGTTGTTTCGGACGCAACGGTCGTAGCGGTTTTTGTCAGACGCCGAGTGCTTTGCGCATCCGATCCAAGGCCGCCGGGATGTGTTCGTAGGGGTGTTCGTCTTCGTATTCCAGGACCACGAACCCCTGGTAGCCGCTGTCGCGCAGACTCCCGGCGATCCGATCCATGTCGGCCGGATACTCCGTGCCGTCGGGTTTCTTCATGTTGACTTTGACTTGAACGTTGACGGCGAAGGGCACGCATTTTTCCAGATCGCCGTACGGATCGTCGCTGTAGAAATTGCCGGTGTCCAAGTTGATGCCGACCCAGGGATGGTCGACGGCATGAATGATCGGCAACAGTTGGTCGGGCCGGAGATTGCCGTGGTTTTCGAT